>NZ_JBGQQW010000010.1:0-82831 GCF_045528485.1 Desemzia sp. FAM 23990 | reverse complement strand
CCATAAGTTGGGTCCTTTTTATTGGTCTTGGATAAGTCATCCAAGTTCAGTATAAAGGACTTTTTTGCATATTGGAATAGGATACATAACATTGTGAAACATATTATGTTTCATGCAACACTAGTGAACATGCTTATATAAAAACCAATGGTATAACCTTGCATGTAGCTCAGCAGGGGCCAAAAGATGGGGAACTGATTCTTTTATTGCATGGGTTTCCTGAATTTTGGTATGGATGGCATAAGCAAATGGCGTTTTTGGCCAATCAAGGATTCCGAGTATGGGCACCCGACCAAAGAGGGTATAATCTGAGCGATAAACCCGCTAAAGTAAGCGACTATCGAATCGAACAACTAGCTGCAGATATTGCAGGGTTGATCAAAGCATCTGGGAAAGAAAAAGTATTTCTTGTGGGTCATGACTGGGGAGGCATTGTAGCCTGGAGAGTGGCTAGAGCGTATCCAGAATTGCTGCATAAACTGGTGATTCTCAATGCTCCGCATGAAGCAGCTATGAAAGAACAAGTCCTGCATCATCCATTCCAACTCTTTAGGAGTTCTTATATAGCGTTCTTTCAAATGCGCGGGCTCCCGGAGAAATTGTTCAGCGTATCAAATTGGGAACCGGCAGCGAGGGCGTTGCAAAGTACCAGCCGAAAAGGAACCTTTAAAGAAGAAAATCTGCAGTATTATCGAACTGCTTGGTCTCAGCCAAATGCTATGCGCTCCATGATCAATTGGTACCGAGCTTTAGCCAGCAAATCGATCGGAAAATCAGGTGTTCCCAATCAAGTAAATGTGCCCGTTTTTGTGATATGGGGTGCTCAAGATCAGTTTTTAGGTTCTGATTTGGCAACGGAAAGTCTTGAATTTTGCGAAAGTGGTCGAGGTGTGCTGCTTGGTGAAGCAACTCATTGGGTACAGCATGAAGAAACCGAACAGGTCAATAAATATATACTCAGTTTTGTGAATGAGAACTAAATCACCGAAGCCTAAGGCAAAGCAATGACGGATAGAGCATATGCTTTGCTTTTTTTTGCGTACTTTCTTAGTCGATTTGAAACCAGATTCTATTCATGTTACGTTAAATGGTAGCTATATAAAATCGGTGACCTACTCTAAAGACAGGGGAGGCCTTAAGATGGAACGGTAAATAAGCAACATAAGAAGTAAGTGCTGTACATGAGGTTATCGTGAAGAGATAAAAGTAATGGACAAAAGACTAATTGTCTGGAGTGTTGGTGTTGACGCAACACAACTGTGGACTAAGGATTAGCCAAATAAAAAAAGCACTGAGCTTTTTAAATCAATGGAGGAAAATATGATTAAGAGAAGATTTTTGGGAATGACAGTTGGAATGACGGCGGCTTTATTATTGGCGGGGTGTGACAGTAATGAAGAAGCAACTAGCGATGAAAATATGAGTATCAGTGAAGCAGTAGACTATACGATTACTGGAATTGAACCTGGAGCGGGCTTGACAGGGCTTGCACATACTGCTTTAGAAGAATATGAGAATCTAGAAGGTTGGGAATTGGCAGAAAGTTCCACTGCAGGCATGTTGACCTTGCTGGGAGAAGCTATTGAAAATGAAGAACCTATTATTGTAACCGGATGGGCTCCGCATTATAAATTTACGCAATACGATCTGAAGTTTATTGAAGATCCCAAGGGAAGTTTAGGAGGTATTGAAAGCATTCATACGATTGCTCGAACAGGTTTTGAAGAAGAAATGCCGAATGCAGCTCAGATCCTGGATGCTTTCGAATGGGAAGTTGAGGACATGGAGTCCGTGATGTATGAAGCTCAAAGCAGTTCATTTGAAGAAGCGTCAATGAGTTGGATCGAAGCGAATCAAGATAAAGTAGATTCGTGGTTGGAGGGAACTGAGTCTGGGAATGGAGAAGAAATCGACATTGTCTCTACACCTTGGGACACTGAACGCGCATCTGGAAAAGTGATAGAACTAGTATTAGAACAACAGGGATACGATGTTACTGTGTCAGATGTTGATCCAGCAATTTTGTTTGAAGCTATTGCAAATGGAGAAGCCGATGTTTCCATTGCTCCATGGCTGCCTATGACTCACGAAGCCTTTTATGAAGAACACAAAGATAACATTGTAGATATGGGACCTAACTTGACAGGCGCTCAAAACGGCTTTGTCGTACCAGCATACATGGATATTGATTCCATCGAAGACCTAGAACCAAAAGAATAGAGAGAGTGGAGCGAGGCGTTTAGCTTTCCGGATATAAGGCGAGGCAATTCAGTTGATGCTTTTTATCAACAGAATTGCCTCGCCTTATAAACGCGTAAGCTGCCTCGCGCAACTCGTTTAAAATAGAGAGTGAAACAGAGCGTTTAGACCATCAACTATAAGAAAATCCCCACAGACAGGTGCTTTTTACCTGACTGTGGGGATTGGCTTATAGGCGTATGGTCTGCTCTGTGCAACTCATTTAGAATAGAGAGTGAAACAGAGCGTTTAGAATCAGAGCACAACTAAACGAGATTGGGACAAAATTTTCAGCAACTTAAAAAACGTTCATTGCGAAATTGCAGTGAACGCTTTTTTTGTCTTTCTATAAGTAGTGAATCAGGATTTCTGGACTAAACTACGATATTCTCGCTACATTTTTAATCATTGGTTTACTTATTTAAGGTCAACAACACTCCGTTGTTTGGCTTATGACTACTACATACTGTTGCACTGATAAGTGAAGCAAAATGAAATAAAAATATGCGTTTTTTTATTTTCATATAATTTTCATGAAAATATTTCTTACACAAATGACTACTTTTATGTATACTTATTTTTAGACACAAAAAAGGAGTTTTTATTATCAAAGAATTGAAAGAAAACAGATTGCCAAGAAATGCCAAAGAAGGAATATTGTACGGTGCTATTATTTGTGCGATATCAGCACTAATTATGAGTGCAGTAAATATCAGCTTAAATTTCGAGACATTTAATGCACAAGTTGCACTAATTATTCTTAAGTCCTTCCCGATTGCTTTTATCATCGCAATGTTAATGGAAAATTTTATCGTGGGACGTATTGCAGAAAAAATGGTTCATCGTTTTTCTGATGCTAATGATGGGTTTAATGCAAAAATATTATTTACGGTCTTTTTCACTGTTATCGGTATGTCATTCACAATGACGATAATTGGAGATATGCTTGGAAATGGAATTAGCTTAGCTTCTTTTGCCGCATTATCTCATTGGCCTAGAAACTTTTGTATTGCTTTATTCTGTGAGTTATTAATTGCTCAGCCACCTGCTCGTTTGGCTATGAAAAAAATACATTTACGTCAAGAAAGCAACTTGACTGCAAAAGATAACACTTAATTTCTTTACCAACGTTAGAAGATGAAGAGATCTAAAAAAGCACCCTGAAAAGCCAACTTGACTTTTCAGGGTGCTTTTATTGGCTAGGTTTTATCCCAGCATCGTTTACTATCAACATATATTATTTTGTATAGTTATCGAAGTAACCTTGGATGTAGATCATTGGTGTTCCTTTGTCTCCACTACCAGAAGTTAAATCAGATAATGAACCGATTAAATCTGTTAGTCGACGAGGAGTTGTTCCTTGTGCTTCCATAGCACCCACCAAGTCTTCGTCTTTATTGGTGATGTATTCAGAAATAGCTTGTTTCAAATCGTCTCCACGAAGATCAGAGAAGTTGTTGTCAGCTAAATATTTTAATTTGACTTCGTTAGGTGTTCCTTTAAGGCCTTCAGTAAAACCAGGAGATACAACTGGATCAGCCAATTCCCAAATTTTTCCTACGGGATCTTTGAACGCACCGTCACCATAAACCATTACTTCAACAGTTTTGCCAGTCAATTCTTTGATTTTTGCTTGGATAGAATCAACGATTGGTTGACAGTTATTTGGAAATAGTTTGACACTTTCTTCAGTCGCTTTATTTGAGCCTAATAAACCGTAAGCTTCATTAAAGCCGCTACCGTTGATCGACTCACTAAGGATATCATCAAGACCGTATACTTTTACAGCGCCATTGTCTTTTAAGATACGTTTTGTTCTAACACGAGAATGAATATCACAAGTTAATACACTCTTAGTGTAATTCAATATGGTTTTTGGATTGTTTGAAAAAATAACTTCGCATTCAGCGCCTTCTGCTTCGACTAAACCTTTGTAATATTCGATATAGTCTACGCCAGTAAATGGATGATTGACATGACCGAAGTATTGACGGAATTGAGCTTCAGTTAAAATATCTTTCCATGGGTTGATACCTTGAGTATCTAATTCATCAATGTTTACCAAGTGATTTCCCACTTCATCAGATGGGTAGCTCAACATTAGAACCACTTTTTTTGCTCCACGGGCAATTCCTTGCAAATTATTTGCAAAGCGGTTACGACTAAGGATAGGGAAAATAACTCCGATTGCGTCATCTGCAAATTTTGATTTTACATCCGTTGCGATGTCATCGATCGTTGCGTAATTTCCTTGGGCACGAGCTACAATAGACTCAGTTACAGTTACAATATCGCGGTCATCAATTGAAAAACCTTCAACTTTTGATGCATTTAAAACTGTATCTACTACAATTTGCTCAATGTTGTCTCCTTGATTGATGATCGGGCCACGAAGTCCTCTTACTACTGTTCCAACTACTCTTTCCAATATAATCTCTCCTCTAATAAGGTAAGCTAATTTCAAACCATTATTAACTATACCTTTTTATTGCAAAATTGTAAATTCCAGTCAAAGATTTAAGATGACTTCAAAATGCGTTTTCCTTTCGGCTAACGTCAGTAAAACGGCATTTGATTTCAACTTGTTTCTTATAACAGTATCGACTTTCCAAAGGCCGAATGTTTTGTGAATTCCAATGATTTCTGGACGCTCGTCTATGGGATCTCGTAATATTCGCTTGTTAAGATTAGGTTGGAAGAGACTTTTTTTATTCAAGAAAATTAAAGTATGAAGTTTTTAGTTTTTCGTGAGAGAAGTTTGCTGAAATCACTAACATCTTCTTGTGTTTTAAAAAAGGATGTTGGAATAAAGAGTAAGGCCTGAGAATTTATGTATATAAGAAACATATCGCTAAACTCATACGATTTAAGCATGTCCTTCCATTCATAAAATCGGTCCAATTCATTTATCATTTCAATTTTTAGACCGATATTATTTGCAATATACGTTGTCTTATTACTTAGAGTAGGGTTTAAACTGTACATTGACTCTGTTCTTTTTTTTATTAAAATTCTACTGCCGATTATACCTAATATTAATCCTAATCCTACTGTACCCACTGTTAATAAAAGAATGACAAATGGTGATGCATAAGATAAATTGTCGATTGCATTATAGAGAATATAAGACGCAATAACTACTATAAGAGCACTATATATTAATGATTTTTTGCGCCGGATTCGCAATTGATAACGATTAGATTTATGAAGATCATCCAATTTCAAACTACCTGTAAACACTATTCCTTTTTTTCTTCTTCCATAACTAAACCTCCTCGTACTGTTGTGTAAATATTTTAGTCATACTGTATCTGTTTTTTACCTATATTATGAAAGGCTTGCATTCGTTTTTGCTCTTTTTCTAGTCTCTCTTTTGCAAATTGAGAGAAGCTTTCTACGTCTTGGTTGGCCAAAAATTCGACATATTGCCCTTGGTTTCTTTTTCTATAATAAGTGGCGGTAATCCTTCTTATAACAACGAATACATCATTATCATCCGCCCTGTTCGCCCATTTCCGTCGGAGAACGAATGGATTTGTTCAAATTGGATATGTGTATCCAAAACCGCTAATAACTTGTCATCGCTCGTCTTAGCGTTATCTAACCGATACTGCAGGTTATTCACTAGCTAAGATACCAGTAAAGGTATTTCAGCTGGATAATCAGTTTGAAATTCGACACTGTAATCATATTTCCACTTTTTTAAACAGTCCTTTATCGTACTGCATGCTAGCGATCCACAAATAAGCATGACTCTCTGTAACGATCGTTATAGAGAGTGAATCTCCATTGATTAAATAATCAGCCATTCTTTCAAGCACTTGTTTATGGTTCTCAATTTCATAAAATTTTCTAACTAACGCAGGTAAAGATACAGTTTTGTCTTCTATTCCTGCTGAGTGATGGTCTAAGCAAACAAGAACATAATTCCAATATTCCTGTGTGGATGTATAAAAAAAATTTCTCTGAATCAATGAATAATTACAGTGATCTCATTGAGTAAAAATATATATTTGTTATTAATCTGTACAGCAATTATGCACAGATTAATAACTTTTGATGTCTTTTAAAGGGAAAAAATACCTACTTTGTTAAATAAAATTCTACTTCTTCAGAAACACCATAAAGGTTTTGAAGATGTTGAAACGTTTCTGGTGGATAGCCATAATCTTCTTTATACAATTCAAGCATTAAATTCCCTGCAAAAATACTGGCTTCTCTTTCAAGCGTTCCTTTTCCATTTCTTTGCGTCGTGTAGTAAGCACTAAGGTTTTCATGTTCAAGAGCATGATATAATTCATGAGCTAATACAAAGTAACGTTCGTTTGCGTCAATTAAATTTTCATTGAGCAATACCAGTGTTTCCTCTTTAAACCGAACGGTTTCTCCCTTTGGCGTTTCTCCAAAAGGAACAAACAGGACGTCTATGCCTTTATTTTCCGCTAAACTAAACGGATCATACGTATGATAATCTGTATACAATTGTTGAATCAAATTATTCCAGTTTTCACTCATTTAATCCCTTCTCTTTTTAAGCCTATCCCAAAAGACCGCTTTTAAAACGTCTTGTACGCGTTGCTTGTCTTCTTCAGTTAAATCTTCTCCCCCATAAGCCATATGGACATTGTTGTTTAGGATTTCTTCTAAGTCAATGAGATCTTCTGGTGTGGCCCATTTTGGAACATCTCGCCCTAAAAGGTAATCGGTAGAAACTTGGAAATAATCGGCTAATTTATTGAGTATTTTATTATCTGGTTCTCTTGTTCCTTGTTCATAATTGGCGTAAGTTGTTCGAGCGATTTCGAGTATTTCAGCCATTTCTCCTTGCGTCAACCGTTTGGATTTGCGGAGTTCTTTTAACTTATGAGTATCCATAGTGCACCTCTGTTAGTATTTTCTATCTTTATTGTACACGTATTGAAACAAAAAACAAATAAAATTACACAATATTGAGTAAAAATCATTGAATATCTTCAAAATGAGTAGTAAAGTGTAATTACACATAAAGAGTACAAAATGATTTATCTCTAAAAAAGCAGATTAAAACGGCAAAAGATTGCTGTAAAATATTCTCAAAAGAAAATCGTTCTATCAAAATAAATATTTTTTTACTATACAACTACTCTTTATGTGTAATATAAGAAAGGAGATATTGTTATGGAAGAATGGGGAAACTTTATTTCGACTATTGGATTTCCTGTTTTTATCACCATTTATTTATTGGTTCGATTAGAAAAAATAATCAATAAAATGATGGACTCTTTAGAAGAATTAAAAGAGCTGCTTCGGGAAAAATAGAGAGGAGGTGATACAGTATGGCAAAAGTTAATTTTTTAAATAATCTTCACTCAGGAGCGATGGCTACATTCGATGACTATGATATCTTACCTTCAATCACTTCCGCTCAAGCTATTCTGGAAAGCAATTGGGGAAAGTCCAAATTAGCACAGGAATGCCGCAATTTGTTTGGTATTAAGGCAGATAAGAGCTGGAAGGGTGAAAAGAAAGCCTATTCGACAAAAGAATATGACAAAAATGGCAATCTATTTACCGTTACGGATTATTTTAGGAAATATCCTTCTTATGAAGAATCATTGAAAGATCATGGAAAGTTTTTTAATGAAAATCAACGCTATGCTGACGTGATTGGGTTGAGAGACTATAAGAAACAAGCGAGAGCCATTCAAACCGCTGGTTATGCTACGGATCCCCAATATGCAAGCAAACTCATTCAGATAATTGAACAAAATGAGTTGCAAAAATGGGACCGAGAAGTCCTTACTCAAACTTCGTTTGAGAAGCCGAACAAAACGACCATGCATAAAGTAACAAAAGGCGAATCGCTATCCGAAATAGCCGAACAATATGCTGTCTCCGTCCAGTCAATCGCTACGGCAAATCAATTGGATAATCCAAATCTTATTTATCCAGATCAACAACTGATTATCCCTGTTAGTTCTCATATGCAGTCGAAAGAAGAGCACTATGTCGTAAAACCAGGAGATACCTTATCTTCCATTGCTCAACAATTCGATACGTCTATCCAAAAATTAGCAACAGAGAACTATATTTCGAATGTGAATCATATTAAAGTCGGACAAACGCTTAAAATTAACTCTTAAAAACGAAAGCAATATAAAAATAAGTAGAAAGAAGGAATAGAAAATGGCTGATGAAATGGTAAAAAAAGCTCAAGAGTGGGTAAATGGAGAATATGGAGAACATCCAGGTTATCAAGAAATTACTGCGAATGGAAATACCGGTTGGTCTACGATGTACGCACTTACTCGAGCACTTCAAATAGAATTAGGGATTACGGCAACTTCTAACAGCTTTGGGGAAACAACCTTAGCCGAGTTCACACAACAATACGGGACTATTGGCCAAGGACAAAACGATAGCAACTCGAATATTGTAAAAATTATTCAAAGCGCTCTTTATAGTAAAGGTTATGGTCCAGGCGGGATTACAGGAACCTACGGCCTAGGAACTGCAGCTGCCGTTTTGGAAATGAAAACAGATATGGGGTTATCTGGAACTGATGGAACAGTAACACCAAAAATATTTAAAGCATTGTTAACAATGGACGCCTATATTCGAATTGGTAGTGGGACTACAAAAGTTCGTACGATTCAACAATGGTTAAACAATCGTTATCAAAATAGAAGAGATTTCTATTTACAACCAACTGATGGAATTTATCAAAGAGGAACTCAAAAAGCGTTGATCTATGCTCTGCAATATGAAGAAGGTTTATCTGATGATGTAGCGAATGGGAATTTTGGACCTACTACAAAAGCAAAATTACCAACTTTACAAAATGGTAATCGTGATGGAACCACTCAATTCGTTCATTTATTACAGGCAGCTCTGTGTTTCAATAACTTTGAAGTTGATTTTGATGGTTCTTTTGGGCCTGGTACTAAAGAGAAAGTTGTTGCTTTTCAAACTTTTTCAGCCTTACAGAATAATGGAATTGTAGGTATACAGACCTGGTCTTCTTTACTGGTGAGTACCGGGGATCCAAGTAGGAAAGGAACGGCTTTAGACTGTGTAATGGAAGTAACTCCAGCAAGAGCACAAACCCTTGTAAACGCTGGTTATGAAACGGTTGGGCGTTATCTAACCAATGTTGAAGGGACGACTTTGAATAAAAAAATTCAACCTGGCGAACTAGAAACGATTTTTAACGCTGGTTTAACAGTATTTCCTATTTACCAAACGTATGGTGGAGCTGCTAGTTATTTTAACGAAGACCAAGGAACTTTAGATGCCATTGCTGCTCACAATGCGGCAAAAGGATATGGTTTTTCAGATGGAACAATCATTTATTTTGCAGTAGATTATGATTCAACTGATGATGAAATTACGAATTCTATATTGCCTCATTTTGAATCGGTTTATTCTAAAATTACAGAATTAGGCTCCTATAAAGTAGGGATTTATGGAACTCGTAATGCTTGTTCCCGAGTATCAAATGCAGGATATGCAGTAACCAGTTTTGTGAGTGGCATGTCTACTGGGTTTAGTGGTAATTTAGGTTTTCCTTTACCAAGTAATTGGGCATTTGATCAAATCTCTACGATTACGTTGGGTAGTGGAGATGGACAAATTGAAATGGATAATAATATCAAGTCTGGAAGAGACAATGGTGCTAGCAAAGTGATTAGAACAGACGAATATATCATTGAACAAGCCTTAAAGAGTACAGTTAAAGGGATTTTTCCATTCAGCGAGATATTTAACTATAGCGTAGAATTGGATGGTAAAACTCATGTAATCAATGACAATCTATACTATAGATTGGAGTATAAAGCATCTAGAGAGATTGAATTTGGAGAAGGAAATCCAATGAATACGATTGCCATATCAAGTGATGGTACACCTATGATGACGACGTCACTATTAAATGCAATAGCTTCTGGTGAATCTATTGCTAATGATTTAGAGTTGGATCTGGATACTGGAAGCCTTATATATAGTTTTGGATCTAACATTGGTGGCACTGGTTTTATCTCAACTTATATATCTATATCTTCAAAATTAGAAGTGGAATATAATTATGAGATTACAAAGCCAGTGACCTTATTAAGTGGTGTAATCATTGCTCCTAAAATCATTTTTACTTTAGTTTTAAAAAACACGAGTAATCCTAATAATCCAAACCTGGTACCTGTGGAAACGGTTGAACCATATACAGTTCCTCAACTTACTACAACGGAAAAAGTTGCAATAGGCACAACTGTTGTGCTTATTGCATTAGCCGCTATTGGAGCTAGTGTTGTTTCAGGAGGAGCAGGCGCGCCAGCTGCTTTTTCTGCTGCTGGGTTAGTTATAACTACAATGTTATCTAGTAACAATTAAAGTATTTTAAACAATAAAATTAAGGATGGTATGAGCTTAAGTCAAATCATCCTTAATTTTTTATTTAGGTAATTAATAACACTAACTATTTAATGAGTGTATCTCTAATTGCATATTAATAATTAGAAATTATTAATATGACAATTATTCTTTTACAGGTTAGTAACCATTTAACTTCTGAAATGCACTTTATTAGAATCTAAATGGTTAGAAACTAAGTCTTTAAAGAAGTCTATATCTTTTTTAGAATCAAAACATCTTTTTGGAAATAAAGTTGCCGTATAAGCAGAATAGTAGAAAACAAAACCATATTTTAGTTCTCTGATTGAATATAAGTAAGTCCATTCACGATGATTTTCGCTATTTTCTGTAGTCAAATCAAAGCCTAAATCGCTAAACTTAATTATTACTTCTTTTCGTAAACTATAATTACTTCTATATTCTTTCCTAGCCCTATAGCTTAAAACAAAGAATATTATCGGAAGTATAATAAAAAGAATTAATACAGCAGAAATGATGATATTCATAAGTAACGGAATTTTTATTAATACATAAAAAACTGCTATATAAAGGAAAAAAAAGCATATTAGAACGAATGCAGTAGACCTTATTTTCATATATAAAGATAAAAATACATATTCTTTTTCTGTTAATTCTACTCGCGTAGTAATACTCTCTTCATTATTCATAAAGTGCCTCCTAGTGAATCTTATTAAGTTTAAAAGTACGACCTAGATAATTCATAGTTTTATAAGTTTGGGATCTAAAACCGTGTTTCTTAAATGTTTATAAGGAATTTATTTTTTCACCCATTTGGTGCGTGAAAAAAAACACCTTTCTGTTAATGTAGATTTGACGAAAATACAAAACAGAGGTGTTCTATATGTCAAATTTACGCGATAATCGACTCAGTTTCAATAAAAATGTTCCTGCCAAAAATTCGACATGCTTAGCTTTGGTTTCTTTTTCAATAATAAGCAGCGGAAATCCTTCTTGTAATAAAGAGTATATCATGATCATCCGACCTGTTCACCCATATTCATCCGAGAATGGACAAAGTAGTTCAAATTGTATGTATCTAAAATGGCTAAAAGCTTGACATTGCTTATTCTATTCGTTTCCGATCGGTGTTGAAAATTATAGATTAGTTGCATTATGAGTAAGGACGTTTCAGCTGAAGAAGCTGTTTGAAATTCTGCACCTATAAGCATACTTTCGTTCTTTTTAAATTGTCCTTTATCATACTGCTGCAAGCGATCCGTTAAATCAGCATGAATCTATTTAACGATC
The DNA here is from genome assembly GCF_045528485.1 of Desemzia sp. FAM 23990. Lineage (NCBI taxonomy): Bacteria > Bacillati > Bacillota > Bacilli > Lactobacillales > Carnobacteriaceae > Desemzia > Desemzia sp. FAM 23990. Next base: position 70,939 of record NZ_JBGQQW010000010.1, on the reverse strand, counting down.
GTTGCAGAGAGTGGTTCTTCATTGATTAAAGGGATGAAGTAAAAAGTTTTTTATCTTGGTTTCAGAAATGGGTCTATGGAGGGAATATAAAAAAAACGTCACCTTCTTTATTAAATCAATCATTCTCTTAAAATAATTTCCAAGGAAGACCAATCTTTATGCTGCTAATGAGGCGCTCAAACCTATAAGTCTAGCAATGGTCTTCCTCTTTTTTTGTCAACTTAAAAAACAATCGTCATCTTTAGTCTCTACCACCGAATAGTTTACACTAGGCAATGATTCATCAGACAAAAATCAGAAAAATTTTGTTCAGATCAAGAATAAAAATAAGACAAATCGCTGGCAATAGTTGGATAAGCAAAAATGTGTTTAGAGACTGCTGCAGCGGTAACTTTTTGCTCGATCAGCTGGCTGAAATAATTGATCAGTTCATCTGCTTCATTGTTCAAACAAGTGGCGCCTACTAATAAACCAGTTTTCTTATCTGTAACAACTTTGATTTTTGAGATAGACTCGTTTAATCGTCTGTAACTGAACCACTTACTGGCGTCTATAGTGGACAACTCGTAGTCATTTTCGTTATTCGCTGCTGTTTCTGGCGTTACGCCAACTTGGGCTAATTTGGGACCGGAAAAAACCATCGTAGGAATGCTTGGATAAGATATAGGATCAGTATTTTGTCCAGTCAAATGTGACACTAAATAGTCCGCTTCAAAACTCGAAACAGGGGTCAATTTAGGTTGGGTTTTAGACAAAACATCTCCGATCGCAAAAATAGCTGGATTGCTTGTTTGGAGAGAATCATTAACAGTGATCCCTTTTTTATCCCACTCAACTCCGGCATTTTCAAGGGCTAATGCTTCCGTATTCGGTATACGTCCTGTAGTACAGAAAACTAAATCGCTGTCTAATTGAAAGCTCGAATCATCAAATAATGAATAACCATTCGAAGTCGCTTCGATCTTAGAAACTTCTACGTTCAAATGGAAAGTTACCCCTTTAGCTTCTAATTGTTCTATTAGAAGGTCGACCAGTTCTCGGTCAAAGGCTTTAAGAGGACTATCATTGTGTTGGATCACATGTACTTTCGCACCTGCCGCATTAGCGATGGCCGCAAATTCAAAAGAGATATAACCACCGCCCACTAAGGTGATAGTATCAGGCATTTCTGGAAGAGACAAAAAGTCATTACTGTTTAGGAAATGCTTTTTCCCTTCAATATCCAGCAATGAGGGACGTGCACCAGTGGCAATGACAAAGTGCTCCGCTTTTAGTTTGTCTTCATTTACTTGTAAAGTTTGGCTATTGATAAATTCTGCCTTGCCAGTGAACGTTTCTACTCCAGACGATTCCAAGCTTTCTTTACTTTGTTTCGGCACAGGGGCAGTGAATGTTTCTTTAAAAGCCATGAGTTCTGTCCAATTCACATGAGGGACAGTTTCTAATCCTTTACCTTGTAGTTGCTGGGCACGATCTATAGCCTCAACGGCGGAAACCAAAACTTTTTTTGGATCACAACCTCGGTTTGGACAAGTTCCTCCCCATAGATCTTCCTCTATTATAGCAACTTTTTTACCCGCAGAGGCTAAACCAGAAGCTGCTGCCATACCACCTACACCACTACCAATGACTACTATATCGAATTTTTTTTCCATTGTTAAAATCTCCTTTACCAAATGTTTTTTCCGCTAATTATCTGTATCCTCTTTGTAACACAGAAATTGAGACAATAAAAACGAAAGAGCTTGTAAAAGCTGTTTTATTCGGAAGGGTATGAGTGGGGAAATTAATAAATATATAAAATCGGAAGAGATGCAACAATAAATTTACAACTTAGAAAAATAAAATTAAAAAAAATTTGACAGAAAAAAATTAGTTGTGTAAGATGATCTTAGTTAAAAAATACGTAAAAAAGAAAGGAGAGAATTCCATGCGCAAAATGAACTGTTGTTGTTTAGTATGTTGTTGTTGTTTAAATGAAAATAAACACTCATGCTTAACACCAGACTCATTTGCGTAATTCTCTCTTTTTATAGTGCTTTTCTATAAAGACAGATAACGGTTTCATACAATCTTTTTCTCCATAATTGGATTTAAAGGAATGAAACTAGTTTGTTCTGTTGAAAACACTTATAAAAACAAATGATGAATGCCAAAGTGTGCATGAGTAGAACGTTACTCATGTGCGCTTTTTTTGTACCTTAAATTAGAAAAGGAGTAAAAAAATGCCTGTTAAAACAATCATAGACTTGATTGGGAACACCCCGCTTGTCGAAATTGAAGGAATCAAAATTCCAAATGGCAACCGTATCCTAGCCAAACTGGAATCGTTCAATCCTGGCGGCAGTGTAAAAGATCGTTTAGGCTTCAAACTGCTGCAGGACGGGTTCGATAAAGGATGGATCAATAAAGATACCACGATCATCGAACCAACTGCCGGCAACACAGGTATTGGGTTGGCTCTGGCAGCACAAAATTTTGGCTTGCGGACGATTTTTACGGTTCCAGAAAAATTCAGTCTGGAAAAACAAATATTGATGGAGGCTTTGGGAGGAGAAATCGTGCATACACCTACTGAAAAAGGCATCACAGGAGCGATCGAAAAAGCTCGCGAACTGCAGCAAGCAATCTCCAATAGTTATATTCCATTGCAGTTTGAAAATCCGGCTAATCCTTTAACGTATTACGAAACACTCGGTCCGGAAATCAAACGGGACTTAGAAAATGAGAAGTTGACTTCATTTGTGGCAGGTGCAGGCAGTGGCGGGACGTTTACAGGGACAGCTGCTTATCTAAAAGAATGGGACAGCCGCATCCGAACGGCGATCGTTGAACCAGAAGGCTCGATCATTTCAGGAGGACCAGTTCACGGCCATGAAACGGAAGGTATTGGAATGGAATTTATGCCTGACTTTATGAAGAGAGAACAATTTGATGCTGTCTACACTATTTCGGATGAAGAAGCCTTTTTCTATGCCAGAGAATTAGCAAGAAAATCAGGTCTGTTGGTAGGAAGCTCAAGTGGAGCAGCATTTGCAGCCAGTATGAAAGAAGCAGAAATGCTGCCTTCAGGAAGTACGATCGTGACTATTTTTCCAGACAGCAGTGAACGTTATTTAAGTAAAAATATCTATCAAAAGGAGAATCAGACAAAATGAATTTAAAAACAGCTCTTATCCATGGTGGAATCAGTCGAGACAAAGCAACAGGTGCAGTGAATGTGCCGATTTATCAAACATCAACGTACAAACAAGAAAAAGTAGGGGTGCATAAAGGATTTGAATATTCACGAACGGGCAACCCGACTCGCTTTGCAGTCGAAGAATTGATCAAAGATATTGAAGGTGGAGTCAAAGGATTTGCTTTCGCCTCTGGTTCAGCAGGAACGCATACTATTTTCTCGTTATTTTCACAAGGGGATCATATCATAGTAGGTGACGATGTGTACGGTGGAACTTATCGTCTGATCAATTCTGTATTGAAAAGATTGGGGTTGACCTTTACGGTAGTAGATACGAGTGATTTAACGACTATCGAACCAGCTATTCTTCCAGAAACAAAAGCCGTTTTCTTAGAATCGCCTACTAATCCATTATTGAAAATCACTGATATTCAAGCAGTGGCTGAAATCGCTAAAAAACACGATTTGATAACGATTGTAGACAATACATTTGCTACACCTTATCATCAACGTCCATTGACATTAGGTGCGGATATTGTCTTACACAGCGCATCTAAATATCTAGGTGGGCACAGTGACATCGTGGCTGGTCTAGTAACTACAAGTGACTCACAAATAGCGGAACAAATTGGTTTTCTGCAAAATGCGATCGGCGGTATTTTAGGACCACAAGATAGCTGGATTTTACAACGCGGGATTAAAACATTAGGTATTCGGATGGATGCTCATGAAAAAAATGCTGCAGCTATCGTAGAGTACTTAGACAATCATGCGGCTATCGAAAAAGTTTACTATCCTGGATTAGAAAGCCATGTCGGACATGAGATCGCGAAGAAACAAACAAGCGGATTTGGCGGAATGGTCTCATTCGAATTGAAAGAAGGACTATCTGCTAAAGCATTTGTAGAGAAGCTGGAATTGATCACTTTAGCGGAAAGCTTGGGAGCAGTCGAAAGTCTGATCGAGATTCCAGCCTTAATGACTCACGGTTCCATTCCTAAAGAAGACCGCGAAAAATCAGGTATCAAAGATGAATTGGTCAGATTCTCAGTAGGCTTGGAAGATGCTGAAGATTTGATCGCAGATTTAGAGCAGGCTTTAACACATGTTTCATCATCTATGGAGGGATAATGAATGGGAAGAGAGTTTCTGGATATTTTCACAGATTGGGCAACGGATTACGATGATTTTGTAACTGGAGAAGATGAAGAGTACAAGGAAGTTTTTTTAGGATACGACTCGATTTTGCAAGAACTGGTCAAACGAAGTGGCGAATTTGTTCTGGAGCTGGGGGTCGGGACTGGAAATTTAACGCGAAAACTGTTGGCGGCGGGGAAAAGAGTTTATCCCATTGAGCCTTCTGGAGAAATGAGGCAGCTAGCAGATGCTAAACTGTTGGGAACTGTCGATATTATTGATGGGGATATGCAAACTTTTCCGTTGCCTCCTTACAAAATAAACACTATTTTGAGTTCATATGTGTTCCACCATTTGAATGCCAACGAGAAAGCAGAAGTTCTGCATCAATATTATGAGCTTCTGGAAGATGGAGGAAGCGTAGTTTTTGCAGATACCATGTTTATAGACCGAGATTCTTATGAGCAAAAGCTAGCTGAAGCTGCTCACAACCAATTTTATGAGCTAGAAGAAGATCTAAAACGAGAATACTATCCCTTGATACCCGATTTGTATCGCTCTTTCAAGGATGCTGGTTTCAGCGTTTCATTTACGCAAATGAACCCGTATGTTTGGATCGTAGAAGGTAAGAAAGCAAATTAAACTAAAAAAGGAGTTTTTAGTATGTCAGAAAAAATGAATGTTGAAAGTTTTAACTTGGATCATACAAAAGTCCGTGCCCCGTATGTACGTTTAGCGAGTGAGAAAACAGGACTAAATGGGGACCGTATTTTAAAATATGATGTGCGTATGGCACAACCCAATAAAGAACATTTGGATATGATGTCTGTTCATTCTTTAGAACATTTGACGGCTGAATTGATCCGCAATCATGCAGATTACGTGGTTGATTTCGGACCGATGGGATGCCAAACAGGTTTTTATTTGACAGTTGTGAACCACGAAGATTATAAAGATATCTTGGGATTACTTGAAAAAACAATGAAAGATGTATTGGTGGCTACAGAAGTTCCAGCCAGCAATGAAAAACAATGTGGCTGGGCAGCTCACCACACTTTAGCGGGAGCACAGCAAATTGCTCGTGACTTCTTAGCTAAGCGCAATGAATGGCATTTAGTATTTGAACACGCAGAAGCAGAATAGGTAGATTCGTCTAGTAGGAGATTGCGCTTCAAATGGCTCTAACCAATTAGAAAATGAGGAGCGAGGAAACGGTGAAATATACCAGTTCCTCGCTTTTTTGCGTTCCCTATTGCATTCATTTTTTTGGAAAAAGGGAACATAAAATTAAATTACGTTCCCTTTAAGAGGAGATTGCCTCAAAAAAGGAACGCAAATGGACTTTCGACACTTTAGAAGCAGCGTATCTTTTGGGATGGCATTTTTTTTATTTTACAATTCTCGCAAAGCAGCGATCAATTCAGTATTGCTGGCTGTTTTTTCATCTTTTGCTTTTAAAATACGCGCCGGAATGCCGCCAACTACCACATTTTCTGGAACATTCTCGATCACCACTGCTCCAGCGGCGACCACGCTACCTTTGCCGATCCGAACACCTTCGATAACGACAGCATTCGCGCCGATCAAGACATCGTCTTCTACAATTACAGGAGTGGCTGAAGCGGGTTCGACCACTCCAGCTAAAACGGCGCCGGCACCGATGTGACAATTTTTACCAACGATAGCTCGGCCACCGAGAATTGCTCCCATATCGATCATACTATTTTCGCCGACAATAGCGCCAATATTGATGATAGCCCCCATCATGATTACTGCATGGTCGTGAATCTCTACTTGATCTCGAATGAACGCTCCAGGTTCTATTCGTGCATTTACATTAGTAGTATCCAGTAAAGGCACAGCACTATTTCTACGGTCGTATTCTAGTTCAACATCATTGATACGCTCTTTGTTCTCTTCAAGAATGGCTTTCAAATCTTCGTAATCACCGAAGACAACTTTTGATAGTCCTTCCCCAAATACTTTACAATTAGGGAAATCAATGGCTTCGTTTAGATTGATGTAAGCTTTCACAGGTGTTCGTTTTTTAGCTTCTTTAATAAATCGGATAATTTCTTGTGCGTTCAATATTATTTCCTCCTAAGAATTCAATAGTTAAGTCACTAAAGCTATTTTTTGTATTCAAATACAGCGGGTCCATTCATGAAAATGTCCTCTGTACCTGAGATAGTCAATGTTCCTTGTTCTAGATGTACTTTTACACGATCTTCAACTAAACCTGCGTCTCTAGCTACCACAAAGCTGGCGCTGCAGCCAGTACCGCAAGCCAATGTCCAGCCGACACCACGTTCAAATGTTCGCACGATGATTTCTTTACGATTCAGCACTTGGACAAAATTGACATTTGTTTGGTGAGCAAACAATGGATGATGGCACAGTTTTTCTCCTAAATCGGTCTCCAGCATGGCTACTGCATCTTCTACGAAAACAACTGTATGCACAGTACCCATAAACAAACTGGTGAACGTGACGTCTTCTCCATCAATAGAGATCGTCCGATTGATGTAAGCAGCATCGTCAGCAGCATCAAAAGCATGGTTTGAGTAATCAGGTCGACCAATATTTACTTCGCAGTAGAACGGCTCATTTTGAAGAATGTCTACGTTCATCTCACCAGCTAATGTTTGTACAGGAAATCGTTCTTCTGTGGTCAAACCTTTGTCTAGGACATATTTGGCAAAACAACGAATCCCATTTCCGCACATTGGAGCTTCGGAACCGTCACGGTTAAACAGCAGCATCTCTAGCGGATTTTGTTTGACGACGATTAAGCCATCTGTATCAAATTGTTCTGAACTACACAAAGAGGTAGCCTCCATAGAATAGTCTTTTCCATTCTTGAAATCCGTGATCACAAAGGTATTTCCGCAGCCGTTATATTTGTAAACAGACATATACAAAACTCCTTTTTACAATTTTTTCCTCAAACAATAAAAAAAGACACCATTTCTGGCGTCTTAAATGTATACAATGGTTATGTAGACAGATGATAGCGCCTCTGCTTTTTAAGCAGGAGTGATATAGGTATTTCCCATATCCCCACGATATAAAATCTGCCGATTTCAATCGTTCGGCAATGGCTGCCTTTCATACATCGTCATCGAATGCCTTCTCTGGTGTATTACTCATCTACATTGCTACCTCTATTAAATTGTAAGTTACTTTTTTGATGTTTTATATACTACCATTAAATTTTTCTGTTGTCTATTTGTCAGGAAAAAAAATTAGATATTGTATTTTTTCTGCAAACTGGTACACTTTTTTTCATAAGCAAAAAGGAGTGATCGAATGAAAGAACGATTGAATGAAGACGTCCTTAAAGTAGAGACGAGTGAGATACGAGCATTTAATCAGTATGCAGTAGACAATCAAGCCTCGCTTTTTCTGACTTTGGGGGAACCAGATTTTCCCACACCAGCACCCATAAAAGAAGCTGCGCTCGATTCTCTGAATAAAAACCAGACTCATTACTCATCAGCGCAAGGGAGCCTTGAGTTGCGAGAGGCGATTTGTGCATTTGAGAAAAAAACCAATCACATCGAGTATTCACCAGAAGAAGTAATGATCACAGTTGGTTCTACTGAAGCTATTTCAACGGCTTTAGCCACTTTACTCAACCCTGGGGAAGAAGTCATTATTTTACAACCGGCTTTTCCTTTATACCGTCAATTGATTCAAATGAACAGCGGAGTATGCGTGCCAATCGATACCTCTACTAATCAATTCCAACTTTCCAAAGAGATGTTGGAGGCGGCCATTACCGATAACACAAAAGCTATCATCATCAATTCGCCCAATAATCCTACAGGAACGATTCTTAATGCGTCTTCGTTAGAAGTGATTTATGAGGCCGTGAAGAAACACCAACTTTTTGTGATAAGCGATGATGTTTACAATCAATTGTTATTTACCGAACAACCTGAGCAATTAACTAAATACCAGGATATTCGTAGTTACATCATCATCTGTCAAAGCTTCTCGAAACCTTATGCGATGACTGGATGGCGTATCGGCTACTTATTAGCTGATTGGGACTTTATCGAAGAAGCCCTCAAGATTCACCAATATGTACTTTCTTGTGTCAACACCTTTATTCAAGATGCAGCTATAGCAGCACTGGATTACAATATCGAAGAGATGCTGAATTCCTACCGCTTACGGAGAGATTACGTCTACAACCGCTTGAAAACAATGAATGTAGATGTGGAATTGCCTGATGGTACTTTCTATATATTGCCGTCTATCAAAAAATATGGGCTATCTTCACATGAATTCTGCCAGAAGCTAGTTCTTGAACAAGGCGTTGCGCTTATTCCAGGCAGTTATTTTGAAGTAGATGATTATGTACGGATCAGTTTTTGTGTAGATATGAAAGTCTTAGAAGCGGCAATGGATAAATTGGAGCTTTTTCTTCTGCAACTCCAAGTGAAGTAAAACTCAGACAAGAGAGAGCAGGACAAAAGACATTTTGACCATTGAATATAAACCAGCCTCCCCTTATGAGATGCTTTTTCTCATAAGGGGAGGCTGGTTTATAGGCATGTGGTCAGGCTTTTGGAACGCATTTAAAAGCACCCGTTTAATATGTGACAGAGATAAAGACTATTGTCCCAGTCCCTTTTTTTTCATAACGCAGATGCTTATCCTACAAGATTTATCAATAATGGTGCTAAGAATCCTGCTAAGACAACTGATCCAATGGATACTGTCACAAATCCACCCACAAGCATTTTAGGCGTCACTGAATCGAGAAATAATTGGCGTTCTTCGCTGTTTGAGAAATTGCTGTTGGCTACTTCAGCAGGCAAAATGGCTGTACCTGGAAAACCAAAGAGAGCCGTTATTCCTAAAGCGATACTCATCCAAGGTGAGATCTTTAAAAAACGACCGATCAATAAGGAGAAAAGCACATTTCCAATCGTTCCAAAAACAATAGTCGCTAATAAAGCTGGCAGTATATCTAGAAATACGTCAGGTGTGGCTGAAGCTAAATTGGAAAGGATGACTACAATTAGTGCTGGCATAGCCAAGCCGTAAGAATTTGCTTTTGTCAGAATGTTTTTTTCTAAAAAGCCCAATTCACTGAACAATACCCCCATTAATAAAGACATAATATTGGCATCGATCAATTGGAATCCTAATAAAGAGGTTAGCCCTTTAGCAGCAAATGAGGCTAGTAGAGCTACTACAGCAACCTTTGCTAAATAAACGTTTCCTGATTGGTATTTTTCAGGTAAGTCAGAAAATATTTTATAGGGGGAAGTTGTTTCTTCTTGTTGTACGCGCTCGATTTCGTTGTTGCGGTATTTTTCTTTAAACGACTTCACTTCTTTTTTCAGAGCCCAGCTGGCGATCGGATATCCGGCAAAACCTTGGACAACGACCAATAAAGAAGCCAGTAAAGCTAAATCGCTGCGCCCAATTGCATTAGCAGCTTCTGACATTTGAATCGCTGCAATCACGCCTCCAGATAAAGGTGGAGCTCCAACTAAGGCTGTCTCGATGCCCATCAATGGAGTAACGACCAAAAAAAGTGCCACTGTAATTCCTATAATTGCTGCAACACAGATCACTACGGTTTTCCATTGTTCTTTTAATTGTTTGATATTCAACATCGTTCCCATATGAACCAGCAAGAAACCAATTAAAATGCTTCCGATCTGTAACAACATGGAGTCTTGGAAAATAGAGGTAGGCATTCCCAACCAAAAAGCGATTAAGAAGAAAACAGATGCGGTGAATAACATAGAAACAATACTTTTGGTTCTCACAGCGATCACATCGCCAAGGGCATAGATACAAAAAATAATCGTGATGGCAACTAAACTATTCATAAAAATCCTCATTTCTTTTCTTTACAGTAATGTGTTAAATGATAAAATAGTTAGAATATTTTGTCAATTTTAATTTTCGCACAAATTAAAGATACACAGTTATTTAAAAACGTTGGTACATCAACTGTTAATTGATGAGAATTCAATTTGACAAATGAAAAACGAATCGTTATAGTGATACTTACAGAATATTCAGACAATTCAATTACTGCATAAAAGCAGCTGAACCTAAAGGGGTCGAGAAAATGAATCAAGATACACTTACATTAACTAGTCCCATCAAAGAATTGATAGCATCTAAAGAAAAGGAAATGATTGCTTTCCGTCGTCACTTGCATGCTAATCCGGAAGTATCTTTAGAAGAATTTGAAACGACTAAAACGATAGCGGCTAAATTAGATGAATTAGGTATTCCTTACCGATTAATGAAACCAACAGGAGTCATCGCTGAAATCAAGGGTGCTAAACCCGGGAAAACCGTTTTATTACGTGCCGATATGGATGCTTTATCTGTTCAACAATTGAATGAGGTAGACTACAAATCAGTTGAAGAAGGAAAAATGCATGCTTGCGGTCACGATGCTCATGTTTCTATGTTGATGAATGCCGCTTATGCGTTGAACGAAGTAAAAGATACTTTCGAGGGTACAGTCCGTTTAGTTTTCCAACCAGCTGAAGAAATTGCAGAAGGCGCAAAATTGATGGTCGAGCAAGGTGCTGTTGATGGAGTAGATAATGCTTTCGGAATTCACATTTGGGCTCCTGGAAAAGTGGGAACCGTATCTTGTCCAGCAGGTCCTTCTTTTGCAGCTGCAGATATTGTAAAAGTTGATTTTGTTGGAAGCGGCGGCCACGCAGCACAGCCGCATTTAAACATTGATGCAGCTATCATGGCGTCACAATACGTAGCGAATGTGCAATCTATCGTATCTCGCGTGGTGGATCCGATGCAGCCAGCTGTTGTGACGTTAGGAAAAATGGAAGTTGGAACACGATTTAACGTTATTGCAGAAAATGCTCACATTGAAGGTACTGTGCGGACATTTGATCCGGCTACGCGCGATAAAGTAGAAGAATGTATCAAACATTATGCGGAAGAAATCGCCCGTATGTATGGCGGACAAGCAACGGTAGAATACCAACGGATGACTGAACCGGTAAACAATGAAGAAAGAACCGCTAATTTGGTTCAACAAGTTGCTGCGCAAGCTTTTGGCGAAGCGGCAGTCGATAATTGTCCTCCTACAATGGGTGGAGAAGACTTCGGTTACTATATGATGCAGATTCCTGGCGCATTTGCCACCGTTGGTAGTGGGAGTCCGGATAAAGATACATGTTGGCCCCACCACTCTGGGCGTTTCAATGTCGATGAAGAAGCGTTAAAAGTCGGAGCAGAGCTGTATGCGCAATATGCACTGGCTTATTTAGGACAAGGTCAATTTTAATTAAACTTTACTCTGTGAGAGAAGGCGGGACTTCTTTTACAGAGTTTTTATTCATTCTTACAAGGAAATTCCGAATGTCGCGAATAAGGCTATGTGTAATGTTGTAAAAGAAACGAATTCTTAACGGCTAATTTACCTGAGTTTTACTTCCATCCTCTATAATGAAAGTGTTGGATGGGAAGACTTTCCATCATAAAATAGTATTAAAGGGCAGATGAGGTTCTGATGGGATTAAAATGCTTCATCTGCAAATAAAGCAAGTAAACAAGCACTAGTCTCTAAATAAGGTTCTAAAAGAGAGGAGCTTACTATGAACTACTATGATCAACATATGCATACTCATTTTTCACCAGATTCTGCCGAAACTTTTGAACACTACTTGGAACGGTCAGCTGGTAAAAACTTGATCACAACAGAACACTTGGACTTCTTTAGTACGGAGCAAGCATCAGATGATGTGATTCCAGATTTTGATGGATATTCCGCGGAAATCGAGCGTTTGAATCAACTCTATGGCAATCGTATCTTAAAGGGAATAGAAGTTGGGTTTACGTATCCAGATAAAGAGAGAATTCAAAAGTTTTTGAAAGATAAAGATTACGATTTGATACTGATGAGCATCCATCACAATGGCAAATATGGATTCATGCAGTTGAGTAACGATGATGTTCCTTTAGAGAATCAACTGAAGGAATATTACAACTTGATGCTGCAAGGTGTACGTGAGTTCAAAAATGCCAATGTATTAGCTCATTTTGATTTCGGTCTGCGAAGTTATGAAGTGAGTGTAGCGGAATTAAGGATTGTAGAACCAAAGCTAATGGAGATTTTTAAAGAGGCCGTTCAACAAGATATGGCACTAGAATTGAATACGAGAAGCATGTACAGATACGGAAATGCACACCTCTATGAATATGCTATCGATCTTTATCGTTCTGTAGGTGGCACCTTATTTACTGTCAGTTCAGATGCACATGTAGTAGAAGATTATGAATTACGCTTTAAAGATGCTTTTACTATGCTGAGAGAGCATGGAGTAGATCAACTAGCAGTTTTTCAAAAGCAACAGCCGACTTTTGTCGAACTGCCTCAAAATGTGAGTGCTCAATAAATTGCAAGAGAAGAAGCAGTCATAGGAGGCTGCTTTTTCTCTGCACACAATGTTATAAAAATCTAAAAACTTCCCCTTTTTCAAATTCAGTATGCTACTATATACATCAACAACTTCATTTGGATAGGTAAAGGGGAAGTGGCTCTATGATGAGTGGAAAAGTAAAGGTTATACTATCGATGTTGATTTTTGGAACGCTGAGTATTTTTGTTCGGCAAATCCCACTGGAGACTAATCAGATTGCGTTTTATCGTGGAGCATTAGGAAGCCTATTTCTTGTGGGGACTCTGCTGCTTAAAAAAGAGCGGATCCCGTTTAAATCGATTCAGAAAAATGGGAAGTTTTTGCTGCTTTCGGGCTTTGCTGTAGGAGCCAACTGGATTCTTTTGTTTGAAGCTTATCGCTATACAACGGTTTCAAATGCGACAATCAGCTATTATTTTCAACCGATTATGCTGACGTTGTTGGCGCCGTTAGTGCTTAAAGAAGCTTTGACAGTAAAAAAATTCAGCTTTGTCTTACTGGCTATGATCGGAATGGTTTTTATTATCGGATTCAGTGGCAGCTCTATGGGATACAACCACCCGTTAGGCATCGGATTTGGCCTGACAGCAGCTTTGTTTTATGCTATTGCCATTATCTCTAATAAAAAAGTTACAGGCCTTAGCGACCTTCATTTGACCGCATTAACCTTGATCATCGCTACCGTCATTTTATTACCGTATGTATTGCTGACCACTGGACTTGGAACGAGCCAACTGACCATGCCGTCACTTCTGTCTTTGCTGGTATTGGGAATTGTTCATACGGGAATCGCGTATGTTTTTGTTTTTTCAGGTTTGCAACAAATCGAAGGGCAGACATTCGCGGTACTGAGCTATATTGATCCGTTAACAGCGGTCATCATCTCAGCTACTGTGCTGAAAGAGCCGATCTCCGGGTTGCAATTATTTGGCGGTGCACTAGTCTTAGCAGCAACCTTTATGAATGAGTATTTTACAGGAAAAGGACAAAAAACTGAGCAAATAAAAGAGAGATAAATCACGAAAAGAGGCAGAAGTGCTTCTTTTTTTATTGCTGGGAAATGATGGCATTTGATACGTTATCCCCAGTCAATCAAATGAAAGTTGAGAAAACCACCTCACAACAGAGCAGGTGAACAGACTAACATTGTTAACTAGAGCCTATTTCAAAGTAGAAACTTGATGAGAGAAGTGTGCATTCAATTTACACTAAAAGTCCTTATTTCTTCCTGAATATTTACAAGGAAATAGGGGGGTTATTATAAAGAGATATATTTTAAATAAAAACTCTTAGAGATTCCGGAAGGAATTTCTTCAAAAAACTAAAAATGACCAGTTAGGAAAGAATGCCTACTGGTCATTTTGTTCTTATCTTCGGTCACCTAAAGGCATTTCTCCGCTCTCTATTCAAAATGAGCTGCGCAGAGCAGGCTTCCTATGATTTCGTTTTGACCTGTTATTGGCAAAGAGCGCCAATTACAGGTCAAAATCAAACTCTACGAAATCCTTAACGCTCTGCTCCGCTCTCTATTCAAAACGAGCTGCGCAGAGCAGGCTTCCTATGATTTCGTTTTGACCTGTTATTGGCAAAGAACGCCAATTACAGGTCAAAATCGAACTCTACGAAATCCTTAACGCTCTGCTCCGCTCTCTATTCAAAACGAGCTGCGCAGAGCAGGCTTCCTATGATTTCGTTTTGACCTGTTATTGGCAAAGAACGCCAATTACAGGTCAAAATCGAACTCTACGAAATCCTTAACGCTCTGCTCCGCTCTCTATTCAGCTAAATAGGCTGTTCTGAAGTGGAAGTAGCTTGCGTAGCGGTGGAATTCGATTCCTTTTACTTTGGGATCAATCAAATAGTTTGATGCACTTTGGTATAACGGTACTTGAGCTGCATCTTCTTCTAAGAGAATTTGCTCTGCTTTTTGATAGTTTTCAAATTGTTTGTCTGGATCATTAGCGTAAGTTGTTTTCGCTTCTGCAGCTAACTGATTGTATGTTTCGTTATTGTAACCGCCATAATTGTAAGCTGATCCGTCTTCATACAAGTTGAAGAAGTAGCCTAAATTATTATCACCGGCAATCCATCCAGAAATAGACATTTCATAGTTTGAATCGGAACGTGATTGATTAACACTGTTTTTCGGTTGTTTATCAATCGTTACAGTAACGCCCTCCAAGTTTTCTTGGATTTGGCTTTGAACATATTCAGCTGTTCGCGTAGAAGTAGTGTCTTCTGCCACAAGTAAAGAAATTTCTACTGAGTCGCCAAGCTCCTCTTGCGCCAATGCCCATTCTTCTTGCGCTTGTTCCAAATTGTACGTGTTGTAGTCACCACTGTACTCTCTAAAATCTTCGCCGGTTTCAGGATGTTGGTACAATTCGTTTGGAACCAATCCATTTAAAGCTACTGCGCCATCATTTAAAACGGTATTTACTAAGCCTTCTTTATTAATCGATAAAGCGATCGCTTTACGTAAGTGAGCATTGGCTAAAGAAGTACCAGGTTCTTTATTGAAATCAATGAATTGATTAGCGATATCATTGTGAGAGACAAAACCTTCTTCATTTTGATATTGTGCTACATATTGGCCGCTGACTTTAGTTAAGTTCAACTCACCAGAGGCATACAAGTTGATTCCCGTTTGCTCTTCTTTGATCGTAGTGAAGTCGATTTTTGTCAAATGTACTTCGTCAGCTGCATAGTAGTTTTCATTCGGTTCCAAGGTCCATGATTCATTACCTTGCTCCCAGTTTGACAATACAAATGGGCCGCTGTAAACACCTGTTTCAGCTGTTGTTGCATATGCTTCACCTTGTTCTTCTACATAAGCTTCATTTTTTGGAGCCAACCAAACAACTGAAATTAATGTTAAGAAAGAAGGCAGAGGTTCCACTAATTCAACTTTGAATACTTTGTCCGATACAGCTTCGACGGCTAATTCGGAAGGATCTGTTTCACCCGTACGAATTTCATAGCCGTTTACGACTGCATCCAACAAGTAAGCATTAGGAGCAGCAGCAGCAGGGTCAACTAGTTCTGTCCAAGCATAAACAAAATCTTGAGCAGTGATAGGATCGCCATTGCTCCAATTTGCATCATTACGGATGGTGAATGTATAAGTGCGTCCATCTTCACTGATTTCTACTTCCTCAGCGGCTAAGCCTGGAACAGGAGTGCTGTTTTCATCTAAACGATACAATCCTTCATAAAGATGCTGTGCTACGGTAAACGTGTTTTTGTCAGTAGTATAAGTAGTATCGATTGTGGTCATGCTCGCAGGAACGCTCACTGCTATTTCTTGTACTTCGGCTAATCCGTTACCATTACTGTCTGAAGAATTACTATCTGAAGCATTAGAGTTTCCTCCGCAAGCACTTAAAATAAAGACTGAAGCTAAGGCAACAAGACCTGTTTTTACAAATTTATTCATTACTGATTCCTTCTTTCCTATATAATTTTAATAACAAAAAAAGTCCTTCTTCTATACGCCGAAACGTATAAAAGAAGGACGAATGAGTTTAATCGATTCGTGGTACCACCTATCTTCGCAAAAATATCGCTATTTTTGCCTCAACCAGTACGCTTTTTAATGCAAAAGGTATACTGTTCCGCTGTAACGGGAGGACCCGTCTGATTCTAAGATAACGTTCACTGTTATCCTCAAACCAGCCGCTTCGAGACCATCTTCGAGTAGCATTCCAATGCTTGCTTTCACCTGACCAAGCTCTCTACAAAAGGAATGGATACTGTACTCTTCTCATCATTGCGTTTTTTAATTTATTAACTATTGATTAGTTACTGATAAATAGTTTATCATATAGGTAACAAAAAAACTAGCAAAAATTTAATCAATACTCACTAAAAAGTCTACCAAATAAAAAAATGGTTCTACGAGCTATGACGTTGGGAAGTAAAACGGAAATTATTTTTTATTCAATCCCTGCTAGAAACTCATTCTTAGAAATTTCTGGAGAAATATGGGGTGGCTTATAGCCATGAAAAGGATGCAATGGGAATTACTTAGTGTTAGGCTTTAGCCGTTACACTAAGTTTGAAGCTTGCAAGCCTGGAGACGTGGTTTTCGGCTCCAGGAGTTCCCATGGCGCTCCATAAGCCACCCCATAGGGCGGAGGAAATTTCTTTACCAACGCTAAAATATGAAAATCTAAAAAAATCCCCCGCTGAATAGCAGGGGATAAGCACAATAATCGTTTGAAATTAGTATTTCGCTAATTTTTCTTGAAGTTTTGGTACATCAGATTCACGACAATATACGAAGTGTTCGGGTGCAATTTCTCTAAGTTTTTCTTCTTCGCTATTTGAAGGACGCGGTGTATAGGCAAAACGTGTACGACTGCGTTCATAATCAGGATCAGGAAGAGGAATAGCAGATAAAAGACTTTCTGTGTAAGGGTGTAACGGTTTGTTGTAAACACTGTCAGCAGGAGCTAATTCAACTAATTTACCAAAGTACATTACGCCAATACGGTTACTGATATATTTCACCATAGATAGATCATGGGCAATAAATAAGAAAGTCAGTTTTTGTTTTTCTTGTAATTCCATCAACAAGTTAACAACTTGAGCTTGGATTGAAACATCAAGAGCAGAGATAGGCTCATCAGCAATGATCATTTTTGGATCAACTGCTAAAGCTCGAGCAATCCCGATACGTTGACGTTGTCCACCTGAAAACTCATGAGGATAGCGAGATGAATGGTCTTTATTCAAACCAACTAATTCCAATAATTCTTCCACGCGAGCGTCGATTTCATCTTCACTGTCGGCTAATTTGTGGATCTTGATTCCTTCAGCAACGATATCTCTTACTTTCATACGAGGATTCAAAGAAGCATATGGATCTTGGAAAATCATTTGCATATCTTTTCTAAAATCAAGTTGCTCTTTTCTGCCATTTAACGAGTGGACTTCAGTACCGTCAAAGTAGATTTCACCATCAGTAGGATCGTACAGACGAATGATGGCGCGTCCTGTAGTGGTTTTACCACAACCGGATTCACCAACAAGTCCTAACGTTTCTCCTTCGTAAATATCAAAAGAGATATCATCAATGGCTTTAACTTCGTTTTTAGTTCCTACGTTAAAGTACTGTTTTAAGTTTTTAACTTCTAAGATCTTTTTACGTTTAGTATCTTGGCTCATTTGCTTCTCCTTTCCCATCCCGATCTGTTGTTAGTTCGTCAACAGAAAGATTGTTTTGATCTTGTGTACCTTCCATGTCTTGACCACTCAATTGTGACAAGTCGTCTGAAGGTTGGATCTGCAATTTTTTAGCACGGAAACCGTTCTGACGCGCAACGATTTCAGCTGGCGGTGTAACTTTTGGAGCATCTGGATGCAGTAACCAAGTAGCTGCAAAATGCGTATCAGACACTTTGAATAAAGGTGGTTCATACATCGTGTCTACTTTTAACGCATACTCACTACGAGGAGCAAATGCATCCCCTGTAGGAGGGTTCAACAAGTCTGGAGGGGTTCCAGGAATAGCGTATAAAGAGCCGCTTGTTTCCAAAGTAGGCATAGAACTCAATAGTCCCCAAGTGTATGGATGTTGCGGATTATAGAAAATCTCGTCAACAGTTCCTACTTCAACGAATTTACCAGCATACATAACCGCTACACGGTCAGCAACGTTTGCTACTACACCTAAATCATGCGTGATAAAGATGATAGACGTTTTGATTTTGTGTTGCAATTCTTTCATTAGTTCTAAGATTTGCGCTTGAATCGTTACGTCTAAAGCAGTAGTTGGTTCATCAGCGATCAAAATATCTGGGTTACATCCTAACGCAATCGCAATAACAATACGTTGACGTTGTCCACCTGAAAATTGATGAGGGTATTGCTTCATTCTTTTTTCAGGATTTGGGATACCAACCAAACGCAATAATTCTTCTGCTTTTTTGTAAGCTTCTTCTTTAGATACATCTTGGTGTTTTAAAATAGGCTCAGCAATTTGTTTGCCGATCTTTTGAGTCGGATTCAAAGAAGTCATAGGATCTTGGAAGATCATAGCAATCTCTGAACCACGAATTTTTTGCATATCTTTTTCTGATTTTTTAACAAGGTCTTCACCTTTGAAAAGAATCTCGCCGCTGTCGACATTGGCATTATTAGCTAACAAGCGCATAATGCTTCGACTAGTAACTGATTTTCCTGATCCGGATTCACCAACGATGGCCAGTGTTTCACCAGGTTTCAAATCGAAATTCACTCCACGAATGGCGTGGACTTGTCCTGCATACGTATCAAATGAAATATGCAGATCTTTTACTTCTAATATATTTTCCATCAGGCTTCCTCCTAATCTCTCAGTTTTGGATCAAACGAATCTCGTAAACCATCTGCTAATAAGTTGAAACTGATCATAATGATACTCATAATAGCAGAAGGATACCACATCAAGTGAGGCAAGAAACGGAACGTTTTGTATCCATCATTGATCAATGTACCTAATGATGCATCAGGAGCTGGAATACCGATACCGATAAAGCTTAAGAAAGCTTCAAAGAAAATAGCGGACGGAATTGAAAACATAACTTGAATAATAATAATACCCAATAAGTTAGGCATAATGTGTTTAAAGGCGATACTTAAAGAAGATTGTCCAAGTGTTTTAGCCGCTAAGACATATTCTTGGTTTTTCAATTTAAGGGTTTGTGCCCTAACGATACGTGCCATCGAGATCCATTCAGTTAAAGCTAAGGCAATGATAATAGACATGATACCAGGATCAAATACTAATAACATTAAGATCACGATAACCAAGTTAGGTACCCCAGAAAGAATTTCCAGAATACGCTGCATCACGGTATCTACTTTTCCGCCAATCCAGCCGGATAATAGACCGTAAGTTACCCCGATAATCAGATTCAATAGGGCAGCTACGAAAGCAATAAATAGGGATACTCGTGTACCATATAAAATACGAGACAATAAGTCGCGACCAAGACTGTCTGTTCCCAAATAGTAATATACGTCACTTTCAACGCCTTGCAGTTCATATTTATCTACACGTGTTCCATTTTGATTGATTGTTCCATTCAAACCGCTGATATCCAAACCAGGGATTTTAGGCGGTAAATTCGCATGTTCAATGGTTTGAACATTTGGACTTTGAGGAGCAATCATTGGAGCGAAGATACTCAATAAAGTGATAATAATCAAAAGAACCATACTGACCATAGCGACTTTATTTTTCTTTAGACGACGCCAGGAATCTTGCATAAAACTTAGAGAAGGGGCAGTGATTTTTTCATTATCTTGAACATCTAAACTATCTGCTTTAACAAATAAGTCTGGTGTCAATTCAGGCAGTGATGGTTCAGAGTGAAAGTTGTTGTTGCTCACCATAAATTATTTTCCTCCTTCTGTAGCTACTCTAATACGAGGATCAATAATTCCATAAAGAATATCAACCAATAGAATAACTGAAACTAATAATAATGAATACAGCATTGTCACACCCATGATCGTTGGGTAGTCATTAGTTAAAATCGATTTAACAAATTGTTCTCCAATACCAGGAATCGCAAAAATATTTTCCACTACCATAGAACCGGTCATTAAAGCGACAGCCATTGGTCCTAAAAGAGTAATTAGTGGAATCAAGGCGTTCCGGATTCCGTGTTTAAAGGCAACTTCCCATTTGCTCAGGCCTTTGGCTTTTGCTAATTCTACATAATCACTACTTAAAACATCTACCATCTCGGTCCGCATAAATCGTGCCGAATCGGCCAGCGGGGAAATCGCTAATGCAATAGATGGTAAAATAGACGATGCAAAGCCTGTCCATAAGGCGATAGGGAACCAACCCAACCAAACACCAAAAATCAATTGCAGCAATACTGCAAACACAAAGTTAGGGATGGAGCGGCCGACGATCGCGGTTAATGTTGACGTGGTATCGACCCACGTTCCTTGTTTCATGGCGGATACGACACCCAATACAATCCCCAGAATCGTTCCGACGACTACCGCCTGTATACCAATTTGAGCAGATGGGGCTATCCTTGACCCTATCAATTCTGCAACAGGAGTATTATTGAATTGGAAAGAAGTTCCTAAGTCACCTGTAACAAGTCCTAAAATATAAATTCCATATTGCACGATAATAGGTTCGTTCAAACCATATTTTTCATTCATAATAAAAATTTGTTCTTCACTTAGCTTATCTTGGTTACTATAAGGAGTACCAGGTAAGAGCTTCATGAGAAAGAATGTTATCGAAGCAATTAGGAACAAAGTAAGAAGCATATATAAAACGCGTTTTCCAATGTACTTTGTATAGCTCTTCATTGTGATCCAACCTCCGTAATAAAATTTGTTCATAGATGACAGTGTATCATATCAGTAGAGTAAAAAAAATAACTCAGAATTGTATAATTGAATTGTATTTAACGTATTTTTTAGTTACATTAGAAATGTTCATTCAAAGAAAGGATTCACAAATCATGAAATTCACTAAAAAAAATCTGTTGATCTCATTTATTTTCGTTAGTGCGATTGTGCTTTATCAGTGGTTTAAGCATCAAACCATCCAATGGATTGAATTATCCAACAGCTTGTTTTTAGCGGCATTGCCGCTGCTGATCATCGGCCTTTTCGGTTTCGTTCTATCCAAAGGGACCTTTGATTTTTTTCACTACAGCATGAAAAGAATAGCCAGGCTGAGAAAAAGAAAGCAAGATTCAGACGAAATAGAAGATAACCACAGTCAAGACGCACTGTCTAAGTCAGTAGGAAAAAGTTATCAATCTGTTCTAACGATTGGAATCATTCTTCTAGCTCTCAGCATACTATCCTTATGGGATTACTTATTATAATCATAAAATAAAGCAATTATCAGCCAACTCAAAATTACGGAGGCGGATGATTGCTTTATTTTGTTCCTTCATCAAAGATTGATTAAACGGTTAAAAAAATTATTTTTCAACAGATGCCCATTTGTAAGTGTATTGTGCTCCTACTAAATGTTCTGCAATACCTTTAACGTAATCTTTTTCTAAAACTGCATTTGCACGTTGATAGATAGGACCAATTGCGCCATCTTCAATCAAGATTTGTTCTGCTTGCAATAACATATCCCAACGAGCACTTAAATCAGTTACTTCAGCACGAGCTTGTTGAATCAAAGCATCGTATTCTGGATTAGAGTAACCTAAAGTGTTGTTTCCGTTATCTGTTTCAAACAATTCTAAGAAGTTAATCGGGTCAGCGTAATCAGCACCCCAACCAGCTAATTGGATATCGTAATCTCCAGAGTTATCAGAAGCTAAACGAACTTTGAACGGTACATTACGTAAGTTGATACTCAATCCAGGTAAGTTAGTCACTAATTCACTTTGGATAAATTCAGAAGAACGTTTTGAGTTGTCTGTATCATCAGATAATAATTCTAACTCAATAGAATCTACACCTAATTCATCCAGACCAGCTTGCCAGAATTCTTGAGCAGCAGCTACATCATAAGTTGACAAGTCGCCATTTTGTTCACGGAAGTCTTCGCCAGTTTCTGGGTCTGTAGCCAAGCCTTGAGGTACTAAAGCGTTAGCTGGGATAGAACCATCTTGCAATACAACTTTTGAGTAAGCTTCCTTATCAAATGCCATTGACAATGCTTTACGAATGTTTTCATTGTTTAATGGGCTTTCAGGGTCATTTTGGCTAAATTTCAAATAGAATACAGAAGATGTTGGCATAGTGTGGATTTCTGCATCACCAGCTCTTTGAGCTACGTATTCACCTTTTAGCAAGATACGGTCAGTAGCGTCAGTGTCATATAAGTTCAAAGCTGTTGAAGTTTCTTTAATAACTTCTACATTGATTTGGTCTAGAGCAACTGTTGCTGCATCCCAGTAATCTGGGTTTTTAGCGTATGTCCAAGATAATCCTGCTGCTGTCCAGTCTTCAAGTAAGAAAGGACCATTGTAAACTAAAGCATCACTAGATAATGCGTAGTTGTCACCTTGTTCTTCCACAAAAGCTTGGTTTTGAGGGTAGAACATAGCTAGAGAAAGTAAATCTTCGAAGTATGGAAGATTGGTAACCAATTGTATTTCCAACGTTTTATCGTCTACAGCTGTAACGCCTAGTTCGTCAGCTGCCATTTCTCCGCCAATGATTTCTGAAGCATTAGCAATAACGCCGTCCATCATGTAAGAGTAAGAAGCGGCTGTAGCCGGATCAACCAGCTTTTTCCATGCATAAACAAAATCATTTGCTGTTACGGGTTCTCCGTTAGACCAGTTAGCGTCTTCGCGAATTTTGAATGTGTATGTCAAGCCGTCTTCGCTGATAGTTGGTTCTTCAGCAGCCATACCTAATTCTAAAGAGCCGTCGTCTTTTTGGCGATAAAGACCTTCGTTTACATTTGTCAAAACAGTAAAAGCAACAGTATCCGTAGCTTGTGTTGAATCCATAGTAGGGATCTCAGCAGTTTCGACTAAATTCAATACTTGTTGTTCTTCTCCAGATTCGGAGGTTTCGCCTGAACCGCCGCCACATGCTGCTAATACAAAAGCAGTGCACAATGATAATAATAACAAAGTAGATTTTTTATTTATCATTAATTATTTCCTCCATTCAAATTTTTTAATACTGTATTAGTATAAGTGCACTCTTTATTAAAAACAAGTTTGAATTTAGCAAAACCTCTCATTTTTAATATTATGTACAATGTTGTATATTCTGAATATTCAAAAAATGCTTTAAAATAGGGAATCTTTGGAGAAATGTATTATTTGAACAAAGAAAAAAATTTTGTTTTGTTGACCATTTTTTTAGAGACTGCTACGCTAAAAATGGTATGCAAAAAGAAGAAAAGCAATGGATAAGAAAAAATGAACAAATTTAGCCACCGGATTAGATGCGTTATTTATAGTGAGCTGTGCAAATGATCCACAATAGAATTTGCCAGTTGTAAAAGTAGAATAAACACGAAAAAAGTTTCTAGGTTCTCTTTCTTCTATAGTATTGTCCATATGATACGAACAAATTAAATAACCTCTTTCTGCGGCTGAGACAGCAGAAAGAGGTTATTTAATTGACTAAACGTTTTATTTTTCGTGAAGGGCTCCTTTTAGCGCAGAAGAATCAGCAGGAGGGTCACTGAGGATTTTTCGGACATCATCTAAATCTGCTTCAACATTCCACAAGAGAATTCCGACTGGTTTATCGTCTTTCAGATAGTAAATAACTTTTCCATCATCTACTTCATCAATCAACGTATCTAATTCAGGATCCAGTGTTCCGATAGCTTTCCATGAAATGTCAAACACGACAGAGTAGAAGTAAGGTGTATAGTCATAAGGTTCATTTGAACCCGCCATGGCTTTTCCGACAGCTTCTCCAGAATTACGGGCATGGTCCACATGTTCGATACGGTCGCGGCCTAGAATAGGGTCAGGATAAGAAGCGATATCTCCAGCTGCGTAAATATCAGGATCATCGGTTCTTAGGAATTCATTTACCACGACACCGTCCTCTACGTTCAACCCGCTTTCTTCAGCTAAAGAAACACGTGGGGAAACACCTAGACCAAATACAACAGCATCTCCGTTTAGTTCTGTTTCATCATCAAGGGTCAAGACAAATTCACCATCTTCTTTTCGGTAAGATTCAACGCGTTTGCCGCTCACCATTTCAACACCAGCTTCTTTGAATGCTGCTTCGTATTCATTTGCGATCTCTTCAGGGAATTGGCTGGAGCCTAATACTCCATCTGGATAGATCAAGGTGACGCGTGTATTATTATGAATCAAACCAGCTGCTAATTCAGCTCCGATATAACCGCCGCCGACTACTAAAATATGTCGGTCGTTACCCGAAAGAGCACGTAACTTGCGGTAATCTTCCCAACTTCTGAAAAAAATCACTTGATCCGATTCGGGACCTTCGATTTTAGTCGGTTCACTACCAGTTGCCAACAGCAATTTTTGATAACCGATCACTGATCCGTCTGCTAGCTGGACCGTATGTCTAGCTCGATCGATGGCTGTAACTTCAGCTCCCAATTGGATTTCAGCACCTGTTTCTTCGGTGGTGTTTAAGGGGACTTGGTCATCAGTAAAAGAGTCGTCTGTCCACAGTTTTTTGGTCAAGGCCGGACGCGTATAAGGAACGTCTTTATCGTTGGATAAAATTTTGATTGACCCAGTACCGCCCTGCTCTCGAATCCCTTTAGCAGCATAGCCAGCAACCATACCACCACCAATAATCAGATAATCATATGCTTGATTTGCTTGCTGCATTTTTTGGATATCACTTAATTCTTCTGCCATTTTTATTCCTCCTTCTCCAAATTAAATCGTAGAAACTGAACCAGCATCAATGCGGTAATTAGAACCATTCACGAAAGAAGCTTTGTTTGAACAAAGGAAAGCAATCACTGCCGCGACTTCTTCCGGTTGTCCACGACGCTTCAGCTCGATATTGGGTCTTTTATTATCCAGAAATGATTGGATAGCTTCTTCTTTTGAGACATTCAGTTCTTTTGAACGCTCTTCCATCATAGTGTCTGTCATAGGTGTCTCGATAAAGGCCGGTGAGACAGCATTGACTAAAAGTCCTTCTTTGGCATAAGTTTTGGAGAGTCCTTTGACTAACGCCAGCATACCAGCTTTAGCGCAGTCATACGGGATTTCATCCAGATAAGCTTCTTCAGCATTTTCAGAAGAGATCATGACGAGCCTACCCCAGCCACCTATTCTTAGATCTGGCAAAAATTCTTTGACTGTACGCACAGCACCCATCAAATCGACATCCAGCGTCTCTCGCCAGTCTGCTTCATCGATTTCATGGAAAAGACCGCTTGCACCCGAAATGCCTGCTGAGTGTACCAAAATATCGATTATACCAATATCTTGTTGAATCTGTTGATGCAATTTTTTCAGTGATTCGCTTTTCGTCACATCGGCAAGATAATGGTGCACGTTTGATTGGTCGCTTAAGCTTTCAGCAGCTCGGTCGAGTTTTTCTTGGTCTATCCCTGTGATAATGACGGTCGCACCTTCTTCCAAGAGTGTTTTAGCAGTTGCTAAACCAAGACCTGAATCAGCTCCGACAATTAAAGCTGTTTTTTCTTTGATCCCTAAATCCATGTGAAGAACCTCCCTTTAAGTTAAATCATTTGGACACGTTTTTTCTTCTGTATATAAAATGGTACACGTTCACCGAAACAGATTCAATTAATCCGCTTTTAGCTTTTAAAGAAGAGTGAAGCGCAGGCTGTAATGTTTTTGAGGAGGTTCTGTTTGAGGTGGTAGAAAAGGGTTAGATGGTGCTAATTTGATTGATAGCGTCCATTTAGGGTGATAGGAAAGGATCAAATGGCCCTAACTTGATCAGTAGCGTCCATTTAGGGTGGTAGGAGAGGATCAAATGGCCCTAACTTGGTCAGTAGCGTCCATTTAGGGTGGTAGGAGAGGATCAAATGGTTCTAACTTGGTCAGTAGCGTCCATTTAGGGTGATAGGAGAGGATCAAATGGCCCTAACTTGATCGTTAGCGTTCATTTAGGGTGATAGGAAAGGATCAAATGGCTCTAACTTGATCGTTAGCGTTCATTTAGGGTGATAGGAAAGGATCAAATGGCTCTAATTTGGTCAGTAGCATCCATTTAGGGTGATAGGAAAGGATCAAATGGCCCTAACTTGATCGATAGCGTCCATTTAGGGTGATAAGAGAGGACCAAATGGCTCTAACTTGGTCAGTAGCATCCATTTAGGGTAATAGGAGAGGATCAAATGGCTCTAACTTGTTTGGCAATGTCTATTTGAGGATATAAAATGAGAAGTCGACTCTGATAGGAAGAACGCCAAGCAGCTCGGATAAGCCAAAAAGACTGACCTAAAATCGAGGAATAATCGAATTTAGGTCAGTCTCTATAGTTGATTATGTTAGTCTGTAAAATTCTAGCCATTAGTTTTCACAAGGGGTAAATGTGGAAACACGTTTCAATTGTTATTTTTTGATTTCTACAGCAATTCCAAAATGATCGGAAACGAACGGTTCATTGACACCATTGAATATCACTCTAGAAGAACGCACGTTTACGGGACGATTGGAAAAAATATAATCGATGCGCAAACCACTTTGGTTATCTGTCCAGCCATCAATAGCTTCTGCAACGGTAAATCCAGCGTCTTTTTGGTTTGCCAAATGATAGGTGTCGAACCAAGTTTGGGTGACCAATTCGTAGCCTTCTTGCTCAACTTGAGCAGAATTATTGAAATCTCCCATTAAAAAGACAGGCGCTTTTAAACGATCAAAAACAGCAGTGCATTTCTCCCATTGTGCTGGGAACGGATCATGCTCATCATGCCACCAGCCCAAATGTAAACTAAAGAACCAGTGATCGGCTGATTTGATACCGATTACTTTGCGGCTTTTGTAATCGTCGTAAGCTGTATTTTCTGAAGCAAAAAACGAATAAACTTCTTGGATCGGATGCAAACTCAAGACGGCTAGTCCTTCATCATAGATATCGTACCCGATATGAGAAGGTTCCCAAGTCCAATAGTAAGCCAGTCCTTTTTCTTTCAACTTTTGCTGCAATAGAAAAGCGAAGTTGTCTTCTTTGAGGGGATACTCCTTATTGGCTTCATAAAAAGCAGTCAGTTCAGACGATTCCACGAGGGGAGACGTCATGAGCTGATTGACTTCTTGCAATGCAATCACATCAAAAGCGTGACGAATGATTGCGTCGCATAAGTCTTCCAATTTCTCTAAAGGATTTTCTTCCATCCAGCTGTGCGTGTTTAAGGTTAAAAATTTCAAAACTACACTCCTAATATATCATTGATATCTGATTTTAAGACATCAGCTTTTGGTCCATAAACGGCTTGGATACCTGTTCCTTTTTTCACCAAACCTAAAGCGCCAAGTCTTTTCCAAGCGGCTTCATCTTTAACGACTTCAGGATCTTTAACCGTTACACGAAGACGTGTCATACAAGCATCTACATCTGAAATGTTGTCTTTTCCACCTAAAGCTTCGATAATTCCAGTAACTTGTGCATCAGCAGTGCCTGTTGCAGCGGGAACTCCTTCAGTTGCAACTTCACCGTCAGCATTTCCTTCTTCGATATAGTTGCCCAAACGACCTGGAGTAGCAATTTTAAATTTGCCGATCATCCAGTAAGAAACAAAGTAAGCCAAGAAGAAGAAGACCACACAAGAGATGACAAAGTTGACAACATCCCAGACTAATCCGGCATTGATAGACATTGGGATACGAGTCAAGAATTCAAGGATACCAAATGAGTGAACGCGCAATGTAATGATATCAGCCAACGCAAATGAGATTCCTTGAAGAACAGCATATACTCCATATAAAGCTGGTGCAGCAAACATAAACATAAATTCAAGCGGCTCAGTAACACCTGTTAAGAAAACAGCTAAACCAGCAGAAAGGAACATAGATTTGTATTTAGGGCGTTTTTCTTTGTCAGTACGACGGTACATTGCAAAGGCAATTCCTAATAATGTACCAGCAGCACCAATCATTTGTCCGACTTTGAAACGAGCAGGAGTGATAGTAGTCAATAATTCATTGTAAGCAGCAGTATCACCAGCGTTTTTCAAGTTCACTAAGTCACTGACCCAAGCTAACCACAATGGATCTTGTCCGAATACTTGTCCACCAGCACCAGAGCCAGTTAAAACCGTGTAAGTACCACCAAGAGCAGTATAGTTGATTGGAATTGTCAACATATGATGTAAACCAAAAGGAAGCAGTAGACGTTCTAATGTTCCGTAAATAAATGGTGCAAATACAGGAGCAGTTTCGCTAGAAGTTGCGATCCACTGCCCGAAGTTGTTGATTCCTGTTTGAATAACCGGCCATACAAGAGCCAATCCGATTGAAATAATTACGGACCATAAAATGACTACGAAAGGAACAAAACGTTTTCCATTAAAGAAAGAAAGGGCTTCCGGTAATTTGCGGTAGTTATAATACTTGTTGAAAATAATAGCTCCCACAAATCCAGAAATAATTCCGACGAACACACCCATGTTTAAAGCAGGAGCCCCAAGAACAGAAGTAAAGTAACCATCTACAGGAATTACTTGTCCGAATAGCGTACTTGTCGTAGCACCTTCAGTTACCAGCATATCGGAAGTTACACCGAAGATGGCACCTGAAGTCATGTTGATTAAAATAAAAGCTAAGACAGCAGCGAATGCTCCGCCGGCACGTTCTTTAGCCCAAGAACCACCAATAGCCACTGCAAATAAAATATGTAGGTTGTTGATAACAGCCCATCCAAGATTTTCCATGACACTCCCAATGGTCATTACAAGAGTAACATCTCCGCTGAACATGGCAATCATTTTTCCAATACTAATCATTAATCCGGCGGCAGGCATAACAGCCACAACGACCATTAACGCTTTACCTAGTTTTTGCCAAAAATCAAATGAAAATAATTGTTTCATTTTAAATCCTCCTTTAAAATATTCAATTTGCTTATGCAAACGATTGCTTTAAATATAAGTCCTACCTTAAAAAAATGCAAGCGTTTTTAGTTTCGATAAAATTGTTACCGGTAACAAGAATATGAAATACCTTTATATCAAGCTTTTTATAACTATAACTAAACGGAGATCGAAAAATGAACCCCTTTCAAATTGACAATGCAATCGTTTGCGTTTAAACTTGCGTTAGCGAATAAAGAAAGCATGGATTGCAATAATTTCGTTTTACGCAATTCCAGCGACAGGAGGAAATAAAGTGGCAGATACACGATTATTTGAAGTAGATGAATGGAAAATAAAAACAACTGAATTAAACAAGAATGAACGAAGATTGCAAGAAAGCTTGACCAGTATTGGAAACGGTTATATGGGAATGCGCGGGAACTTTGAAGAAGCTTATTCAGGGGACCGCCATCAAGGGAGTTATATTGGCGGCGTGTGGTATCCGGACAAAACACGTGTTGGCTGGTGGAAAAACGGCTATCCAGAATATTTTGGTAAAGTAATCAATACAATGAACTTTATTCAATTAGATATTGTAATGGATGGCGAAAAAGTTGATTTGTATACAGATACTGTTTCGGATTTTGAAATGGAATTGGATATGCAGCACGGAATCTTGAAAAGAAGTTATATAGTAGAAAAAGCTGGTAAAAAAGTTCAAGTCGTTGTTGAACGATTTGTCAGCTTAGACCAAAAAGAACTGTGTGCCGTTAAAATGGAAGTAACCAGTTTGACTGATGATGTGACACTAGAATTAATTCCTGCTCTTGATGGAAATGTAACCAATGAAGATTCCAATTACGATGAAAAATTCTGGCTTCCTGTTTCTCAAGCGAAAAACAGCTTAGTCATCGAAACGAAACCAAATAACTTCGGGATCGAGCAATTTACCGTAGGCGCTATGATGTCTAACCACGTGACTAATTTGGAAAAGACAGACGAATTGGTGACTGAGATGAAAGTCTCCCAAACGTATGCTGGAACGTTAGCAGCTGGTGAGAAAGCGGTCATCGAAAAACGCATCGTGTTGACGACTTCTCGTGATTACGCTAAAGCGGATGTAGAAAAACAAAGCCGTACAATCAGTGAAGTAGTGGATCAGTTGTCTTTTGAAGAATTGCGTATGCGCCATGAATCGCTTTGGTTGGAACGTTGGAAAAAAGCTGATATTGAAATCGGTGGCGATCCTGCGGCTCAACAAGGCATCCGTTTCAACTTGTTCCAATTGTTCTCTACTTACTATGGAGAAGATACTCGTTTGAATATTGGACCTAAAGGCTTTACGGGTGAAAAATACGGCGGCGCAACTTACTGGGACACAGAAGCTTATGCAGTTCCGTTGTATTTAGCTTTAGCAGATCCCAAAATAACCGAAAACTTATTGTCGTACCGTCACAATCAATTGCCTCAAGCGGAACACAATGCGCACCAACAAGGCCTAAAAGGTGCGTTGTATCCAATGGTCACTTTCACCGGGGTAGAATGCCACAATGAGTGGGAAATTACTTTTGAAGAGATTCACCGGAATGGTGCGATGGCTTATGCAATTTACAATTACACGAACTATACAGGCGACCAAACGTATTTGAAAGAAAAAGGTTTGGATGTTTTAGTCGGCATCAGTCGTTTCTGGGCAGACCGTGTGCATTACAACCGCAAAAAAGATCAATACATGGTACATGGAGTAACAGGTCCGAATGAATACGAGAATAACGTCAACAACAACTGGTATACAAATAAATTGGCTGCTTGGACATTGAAGTATACGTTAGAATCTTTAACACTTTCTTCAGAAAAACAAGCCACTTTACAAGTAACCAAAGAAGAAGCAGCAAAATGGCAAGACATCATCAATAAAATGTATTATCCTTATGATGAAACAGAGCAAGTTTTTGTGCAACACGATACTTTCTTAGATAAAGATTTGCGCCCAGTTTCTGAATTGGACCCAGCCGACTTACCATTGAATCAAAAATGGTCATGGGATAAAATCTTGCGTTCACCGTTCATCAAACAAGCGGATGTTTTGCAAGGAATTTACTTCTTTAAAGAAAATTACACGATGGAAGAAATCGAACGCAACTTTGATTTTTACGAACCAATGACCGTGCATGAATCTAGTTTGTCTCCGAGTATCCATGCGATTTTGGCAGCAGACCTTGGTAAAATGGACAAAGCCGTAGAATTCTATGCGCGTACAGCTCGTTTGGACTTAGACAACTACAACAATGATACGGAAGACGGCTTGCACATTACTTCGATGACCGGAAGCTGGCTGACAATCGTTCAAGGGTTTGCGGGAATGCAAACCGTTCATGAACACTTGTCTTTTAGACCTTATTTGCCGGAAAACTGGACGAATTATGCTTTCCACATCAATTACCGTGGACGCTTATTGAAAATTTCGGTGACCAACGAAGAAGTAGCGATCGTGTTGCTTGAAGGCGAAACCTTGGAAATGTCTGTTTACGGCGAATCCATAGTGTTAAATGACGTTTATACGACTGAAACCAAAGCACCACAAAATATGAACCAATAGAGAGGAAGCAACCAGCTTATGAAAGCAGTACTATTTGATTTAGACGGAGTCATTACGGATACAGCGGCTTACCATTTTGAAGCGTGGAAAGCCTTAGGAACTAAAATTGGGATTGAAATCGACGAAGAATTCAATGAACAATTAAAAGGAGTCAGCCGTACGGATTCATTGAACCGCATTTTAGAAAAAGGCAACAAACAAGACGCTTATTCAGAAACTGAAAAAGAAGCGATGGCTACTGAAAAAAATGATTTGTACAAAACGTTGATTGAAAAAATGTCGCCATCCGACTTATTGCCTGGCATTAAAGCCTTGTTGGATGAACTGAAAGCAAACAATATCAAATTAGGTTTAGCTTCTGCTAGTAAAAATGGTCCAACCATTTTGGATAAACTCCAAATCACAGACTATTTTGATGAGATTGTTGACCCAGCTGGATTAAAAGCTGGTAAACCGGATCCAGAAATTTTCGTGACAGGCGCTAAACAGTTGGGCGTTGATGTGAGCGAATGTGTGGGTGTGGAAGATGCAGCTGCCGGAATCGACTCTATCAATGCGGCTAATATGGTTTCTATCGGTGTGGGTGAAAGCAAAAATTTGGGAAAAGCTGCAAAAGTTGTCCCAAGCACGGCTGATCTGACTGTCGCTTTATTGGAAAATGTATGGAGTGAAACGATTGGACGCGCGTAAACAACACTATGGCTGGTATGAAGGTCAGGAAGTTTTTGAATATGTCCTGACGAATGATCAACAAGCGGTTTTTCGCTGCATCAATTATGGGGCAGTAGTGACGGGGATCGAAGTACCGGACCAATGGGGAAAAAAGGAAAACGTGGTTTTAGGGTTCAAGCAATTGGAGGATTATGTAAAGGATTCGCCTTATTTTGGGGCTTTTATCGGAAGAGTAGCGGGACGGATCGCTGATGGTACATGGTCAACTTATCAATTGACTCAAAACAATCGAAAGCATCATATGCATGGCGGAGAGCACAATTTCAGTCAGCTTGTTTGGGACAGTCAAATCGTTCAAGAAGACAATAGGATCGGTGTCGCTTTCTCATTGATGAGTCCAGATGGAGACAACGGCTATCCGGGGAATCTGCGAGTAACAGTGACCTATTATTGGACCAATGACAATATATGGGAAATGCTGGTTACCGCAGAAACGGATCAAACAACACTGTTTAATCCAACCAATCATACGTATTTTAACTTGAGCGGCAACACCAAACGCAAGATATTGGAACACACCTTGCAAATGGATGCAGAAAGCTATGCGGAAACGGACAAAACCAAAATACCAACAGGACGTTTACTTCCCGTTGCAGAGACAGCGCTTGATTTTAGAGAACCGAAAAGGCTGGCAGATGCGATCAATGAACGGCGTGAAGGGTTCGATACGCCATTCAAATTGTCTGGAGCAAAAACGATTCGGTTGTGTGAGCCAGAAAGCGGACGTTCTTTGAAGATCGAAACGAATCGCGAAGCAGTCGTTGTCTTTTCAACGACAGGAATGGACGAAGATTATTTAGTGGATGGAGAAAAAATGAGCAGCCACCGCGGAATAGCCTTAGAAACACAAGAATTTCCGGATGCCGTACACCATCCAGAATTTCGATCCATCATCTTGGAACCAGGGAGAATGCATCGGTCCTTTACCAAGTACACGTTTACAACACCAACGGAATAGCTTAAAATAAAGGCAGAAAGGATGTGCGCAGATGTCGGTCACAATCAAAGATGTAGCAAAAAAAGCTGGAGTTGCCACTTCAACTGTATCGCGTACCATCCAGGATTCTCCAAGTATCAGTGAAAAAACGAAGCAAAACGTTCGGCGCATCATGGAAGAAGTCGGATATCGGCCTAATTTGACCGCGCGCGGTTTAGTCAATCAGACCACTCAAACGATTGGAGTTATTTTGCCGGTCTCCCAAGGTCAAGCTTTTCAGAACACCTTTTTTCTCAGCATGATTCGAGGGATCAGTAAAGCCTGTAACGAGAAGAAGTATATGGTGTCGATCGCTTCGGGAACAACGGAAGCAGAGCTGTTGGAAAGTATTCAAACGATGGCCAAAGGCGGACGAGTAGACGGTTTTATCGTGTTGTATTCCAAAAAAGATGACCCTATTATCGAATACCTGCACCAAGAAAAAGTGCCGTATGCGATGATCGGTAAACCGTATAAATACGAAAATGAAATGCTGTATGTCGATAACGACAATGTGATTGCCGGAAAAGATGCGACCAACTATCTGTTGGAACTAGGTCACCAAAGGATTGCTTTTATCGGGGAAGATACAAAACAAATGGTGATTCGAGAGCGACTAAAAGGTTATGGGCAGGCGTTGGAAGATGCAGGATTGGCCGTTGATCCGGATTTGATGCTAGATGTGACTCTTCCTGAAGCAGCTTACCGCAAAAAAATCCAGCAGCTGTTTAGCAGCAGCGATTTTCCGACCGGTATCGTGTCCAGCGATGATTTGATCGCATTGAATATGAGCTATATGCTCAGTGGTTTTGGATTGAAAATCCCGGCAGATGTCTCGATTATTGGATTCAATAACTCGATTTTTGCGGAAAAATCTCAACCTGAACTGACTTCTATCGATCTACATACTGATTCGCTGACATCACAAACTGTTTATCAGCTGATTGAATTGATGGAAGGCAAACAAACATTGGCGGTCAAGATGATCTTGCCGCATCAGATTATTGAACGGCAATCGTGCAAAAGAAAAGGTCACTAGAAGAATAAGAAAAACCCGCTCTCTTCAACAATTGATTGCCGAAGAGAGCGGGTTTTTCTTGGAAATTTAATCTATTGGTTTTTTCATCATATAATATTGGTACGACTCTTGGAGTGTTCTTTGATAATATCAATGTCTTCTTTCAGTGGGATGCTCTATTCAGCGTGAAAGAGATATTCGTTTGATGAGTGAATGAAGGTTATTCTTCAAGTGAGCATTGAATAAGTCCCCACTTGAAGAATAAAGTAGGTTTACTTATTAAGTGGCATAAAATTAAGGTCTCACTTGAGTAATAAAATGGGTTTATTCTTCAAGTGGACATTAAATTAAGTCTCACTTGAGTAATAAAATAAAACAACAGTGCCAACGGCTGTCTCAGACTCGTTTTTTCCTATTCGTGCAGCATTTAAAGATAGGGTGAGGAGAAAACTTCCTGTTTCTTCGTTAATAAATGATAGCCAAAATATTCTTGAACAATTGCAGCTTAAATTCTTCACTACACTATACTTTGTCATAAAAAAAGACCCCAAAAAATTAGATTTTACTCTAACTTTTTGGGGTTGTACCTTCCAAGCGTTCCCATGGGTCTCACCAAGCAACCTCGAATTCGGAAGGAATTTCTTTTCCAACACCATAAAGTGAACATTCAACTATTAAGAAACTAAAATCAAAGCACTGTGCGGTTCTATCGTCATCGTACTTCCTTCTACCGTTCCCAACGCTTCTAATCCAGCGTGGTCTTTGTTAGCGACAATAGTCCAATGAGTAGGTAATTCATCAGTATGGCTCTCCAAAGTAACCTCATGTGTTTCACCAGATGAGTTCAAGATGACTGCCATCCATTTCCAATCGCTTTCTCCTGCGTAAGAATTCGGAATCGTATAAGCAATTAGATTTTCAATAGAGTCACGAGAAAAAGCCATAGCTTTCGCAGTTTGTGCGGTAGCGTCTCTTAACGGAGTAAATTTGCGGCGAATCTGACTCAACCCTCGGTAATAATCCACCAGGTCGCTATTCGTTTTAAGCAGACTCCAGTCCAGCTTATTGACATCAATAGAAGACACGAAACTGTTCTCGTCTCCAAATTTAGTACGGCCAAATTCCTCTCCTGCCTGCATAAACAAGGTACCTTGAGAAGTAAACAGCAAGGCAGCAGCTAATTTATTGATTTGAATGACCCAGTCATTTCTGCCAAAATAGGGCTCATCAAAAGTACTTTCCACCAATTTGTCATAAAGGCTTAAATTATCGTGAGCAGAATTGTAGCTCACCACTTGTGCTGGGTTTCTGGCCCAAGTCTTGTCAGCCAATTCATATTCTGAAGCAGCAGCACCAATCGTATTGGCACTGATTCCAGCCATGACGTCTGCATCGTGAAAATCAATCCCGTTTTGACCTTGCAGAAAACCTCCATCAGTCTTGTTGAAAACCGAACCTTTTACAGGATCTCTAAAATCGTCATTGAAAATGGCAATACCATCCATGAAATGAGATGCATTCCCTTTATTGGCAGGGATATTGGGTGTTTTGATCTCATTACTTCCGGCGTCCCAAGGTTCTCCGTAAAGAATCACATGCTGCAGGCCTTTTTCGTTTAATGCTGTGCGGATCGCATTCATTGTTTCAACATCATGCAACCCCATCAAATCAAAGCGGAAACCATCCAAATGATATTCTGAAGCCCAATATAAAATAGAATCCACCATATATTTGCGCATCATACTGCGATCGCTGGCTGTTTCATTCCCGCAAGCTGATCCATCCGCAAATTCACCAGTGTCCGTTTGGCGGTAATAATAGTCGGGAACGGTCAAATTAAAGCTGGAATCTTCGGTTTCAAGCGTATGATTGTAGACTACATCCAACACCACACCAATATCTTGTGCGTGCAGACTTTGGACCATTTGCTTAAATTCACGAATACGTGCTGAGGGATCGCGCGGGTCTGAAGAATAACGGCCTTCAGGGACATTATAATTTTTAGGATCATAGCCCCAGTTGTAATCTGAACCTTCCTCGTCGTTTTCAAAATCAAAAACAGGTAAGAGATGAACATAATTCACGCCCAGTTTGCTTAAATGATCGACGCCTGTAGAGAATTCTTTTTCGTTTTTGTAAGTTGTTCCCAGTTCCGTAAAAGCTAAATATTTTCCTTGATTTTCCAGACTGATTCCAGAATGTTCATCCGAAGAAAAATCGGCTACATGGACTTCCCAAATAAAAGCGTCGGTTATCTGTTGTTGGGTAACATGATCATCTTCAGACCAGTTTTCAGGATTGGTTTTATCAAAATCGATGATCGCTGCACGATTCCCGTTCACACCAGCTGCTGTTGCATGTATATCCATCGTTTCGTTGGATGTGCCGCTAACGGTGATGGTGTAAGTGTAAAAGAGGCCTTCGAAATCACCTGCTAAGCTGGCGGTCCATACATTGTTCTCATGCGTTAAAGGGTAAGATTGGATCAATGAATTCTCGGCACTGTCTCCAGTCTGGTAAAGATTTACCACAACTTTTTCAGCAAGAGGCGACCAAACTTTAAAGGTCGTCTTATTTTTTGTATACGTCACTCCCAGATCATTTCCAGAATAAGATTTACTTTCTAAATAAGCTAACTTTTCATCAAGAGTCATCACATGGATTTCCATCAAGTATCTTCCTTTCAAAATTAACATCCGTTTGTTTTTCAGCGTATAAAATTCTTACCCACAGTTTAGCATTTTTAGGATGGAAAAGCTTTCTAAAAAAACATGACCTGGATTTTTAAAAATTCAAGTCATGTTTTTTTACGACTATGCAGGTTCTTCCGTTTTTCCTAAATAATAAGTCAACAAGAAACAAACTACTGCAAGAATCAATCCAAGAATTAAAAATAGCAGAGCATTTGAACCTTGAAGATCATTTAAAGCGTTGGTGTTATACAGGATAGCAAATGGTGAAGCTAAAACTAATCCAAGAATTCCGCTGTAAGTTAAAGTAGGGTGATTTGTAAACAAGTACTCAATCAATTTACTGATTAGGAAAATCCCTGCTAGAACACCTATGCCAAACGGGAACAAAATTCCTGTATAATGCCATAATTGCCCCATATCCATGGAAGTTAAAGCATTAAAAAAGCCGGTGACCGAATTTAGAATACCATAATAATAACCAAGGACCATAAGTACCAGTGATCCACTAACGCCTGGTACGACCATAGTAGCCGAAGCAATGACCCCGATAAAGAACATGGTGATGACTGATCCAAATGAAAGAGTGATAGTTGACATCGTATTTCCTTCTGCTTGAACTAGTGCAAGACTGACAACAAGAGCAAAAAAGACAATGAATAATGCAATGTGGAAAAATGAAACTTTCTTTTGTTCTTGACGTAAAGCGAGTAAAAAAGATTTTGCCAAGATCGGAATCCCACCTAATATCAATCCAATAAAGGCTAATGCAGTGGGCAACGTGTATTGGCTAAGCAAGACTTCGATTAAATAAGAAAAACCAATAATGCCTAAAACCAATCCCCCGCCTAAAGGAAGCAAGATGCGGAAGCTTTTCTTCCAGTCCTTAACTAAATGTGTAATCGAATAAATCAAGTCATCGTAAATCCCTAGTGAAACCGCCATAGTTCCTCCGCTGACCCCTGGAATAATGTTGGCTATTCCCATTAACATACCTTTTAAAACCATCCATATATAACTCATTATTAATCTCCTTATGTTGTGATAATAAATACATTCATAATTGTACGGAAATACCAAATAGATAGCAATCTTTCTTCGGTTTTCTTTAAATTTTTTTAAGTGTCAAAAAATAAGGTAAATCTTATCAAATTGATAGGTTCTGGTACTATTCGTGTGGTAAAATAAGATTTTATAGATTATTTTGGAGGAGTTATAAGAGTGAATCATAAAAGTGAAGACAAATCAGCCAGGTGGAAAGATATAGTTGGTAGAGTTGTGTTGGTATTATTGGCATTATCCGTTATTTATGCTGTATATATGTTGTTTACAGCTCCTTCAGGCGTAGCAGACAACGGATACGAAAAAGTAAAAAGTGATTATGTATTGACATTGTTGCAATGTTTAGTAGGTGTGATCGTCATGTTTATTCCGTCACTCATTGAACGGAAATTTTCGGTGAACATCCCTGATATCATGGAAGTTATGTACTTTGTATTCTTATTTTGTGCAATCTATTTAGGAGAAGTACGAGATTTTTACTATCGTGTTCCCAGTTGGGACTTGATTCTTCACATGTTTAGCGGAGCGATGCTAGGAGCTTTAGGTTTTGTGGTAGTCAGTTTCTTTAACGATTCAGAAAAAGTGAACATCCATTTAAGCCCGATTTTTGTCGCTTTGTTTGCTTTTTGTTTTGCACTGGCGGCAGGAACGATTTGGGAAATTTATGAATTTTTAGCAGATACTGTTTTAGGAACCAACATGCAGAAATTTATTACAGCGGATAGAACGGTGTTGGTTGGACGTGATGCTTTGGTCGATACGATGGAGGATCTGATCGTAGACGCATTAAGTGCTCTTGTAGTGTGTATTGCTGGATTTCTTAATCTTAGAAAACAAGAGAGAAAGGCACCAAGAAATTAATGTACGAATCACCGAAAGAGAAAGTCCACTGAAAAAATACCGCACATGGGTTGCAACCCATAAAAATATTGTGTAATATAGCATGGAATACAAAAAAAGATAGAGGCGCGATTTTTAAAAGTACAGTCACAGAGATGGCACGATGAAGTGACTAGAAAGGATGAATCGCCGAAGTTTGCAATATGGCCAAATATTGGAAGCTGGGGGTCAGCAGAATATGCTGATCACTGTCATAAATTTACAAAAATTTGTGGAGGACTATCAGCAAAAAGGTCAAATAATGTATATAATGCTATGTACAAAAGTGATGCCTTGAGTTGATTAGAGCTCTAGGTATCGCTTTTTTTGTGCTCAAAAAGAAAGGGAGTTTAGTAGTGAAAAAAAATATAGTTATTGGAATAATTGCGTTAGCGTTTGTGTTTATTACTTTTTCAGCTGACTTTACGACTGGCGCAGATGGCGCCATTCAGTTTGGCTGGTTTTCATTAGTTCCGCCTGTAGTGTCTATACTGCTGGCATTCGTAACAAAAAATGTCATCATATCTTTATTTTTAGGGATTTTTGCAGGAGCAATGGTGCTGCATTCAGTGGATGGAAATGTGTTGTTTGCAATCGTTCAGTCATTTTTAAGTATTGTGGAGTATACTTTATCTTCACTAGCTGACCGTTATAATGCCGGAATCATTCTGCAAGTATTGGTCATCGGCGGTTTGATCGCTTTGATGACTAAAATGGGCGGGACCAGAGCGGTAGCAAATGCACTGGCTTCAAAAGCTAAAGGCCCAATCAGTGCGCAAGTGATTTCATGGTTATTGGGATTATTTCTCTTTTTTGACGACTATGCCAATGCGTTGATCGTTGGGCCGGTCATGCGTCCCGTAACAGATGAAAAGAAAATCTCGCGTGAAAAATTGGCCTTTATTGTCGATGCCACAGCCGCTCCAGTTGCCGGAATTGCGTTGATCTCTACATGGGTTGGGTATGAAGTTGGCTTGATCCAAGATGGTTATGAAGCAATCGGACAATCGGTGAATGCCTATAGTGTCTTTATTGAAACGATTCCTTACCGCTTCTACAACATTTTGATGCTATTGTTTGTCGTCTGTACAGCCCTATTTTTAAAAGAATTTGGACCGATGCTCAAGGCAGAAAGAAGAGCGAGAAAATTTGATCCAACGAATATAGAAGAGATCAACCCGAGTCCTTCTTCCAGTGAGTTGGATGAAATGGAACCAGTAGAAGGTGTCAAATTAAGTATCTGGAATGCCATCATTCCGATAGGTACATTGATTGCAGCATCATTGATCGGATTTTACTTTAATGGATACAATGCAATCATGGCGGGAGAAAACGCCGAATTGATCCAATCTATGCAAAGCAGTCCCATTTCTTTTTCGGCTATCCAAGAAGCGTTTGGTGCTTCTGACGCCAGCATCGTGTTGTTCCAAGCTGCTTTACTGGCTAGTCTTGTGGCTATGGCAATGGGTGTGAAACAAAAAACCTTTACGTGGGGAGAAGCTGTTGATACATGGATCAATGGAATGAAGTCGCTGATCATTACAGGAGCTATTTTGCTGTTGGCTTGGTCATTAAGTGCTTCGATCACTGATTTAGGAACAGCTGGATTCTTGGTATCTTTACTATCCGATTCTTTACCAGCGTTCTTGTTGCCTTCTATTATTTTCATATTGGGGTCCGTTATTGCATTTGCTACAGGAACTTCTTATGGAACGATGGGGATCTTGATGCCGTTAGCGATTCCATTAGCAGCAGGGATTTCTGGAGACCCGGAATTTATTGTAATTTCAGCAGGAGCGGTATTGACTGGAGCGATCTTTGGAGACCACTGTTCGCCTATTTCGGATACGACCATTCTGTCTTCTATGGGAGCGGGTGTAAACCACTTAGACCACGTGCAAACGCAACTGCCGTACGCGATTGTTGTTGGGATCATTTCTGTTCTCTTTGGTTTCCTGCCAGCAGGATTAGGTTTGCCGATTTGGATCGTGTTGCCGGTGTCTATGATCGTTACAGCAGCTTTCCTATATTTCTTCGGGAAATCAGTAGACGAACCAGAGGCGCAATTGGGTGAGTAGAAATGAGTGTTAATAGGTGAACTTTTCGAAAACGAAAAGTATCTGAATCAATTTTTTGAAAGAAAAGAACTCGGTGACGGGTTCTTTTTTAATTGCAAAGCGAAGCAGATAAGACTGGTGTATTTTATTCATCAAGTGAGGTACAAAAGAAGCGTCACTTGAAGAATAAAGTGGATTTACTGATCAAGTGAGGTACAAAAGAAGCGTCACTTGAAGAATAAAGTGGATTTACTGATCAAGTGAGGTACAAAAGAAGCGTCACTTGAAGAATAAAGTGGATTTAGTGATCAAGTGAGGTACAAAAGAAGCGTCACTTGAAGAATAAAGTGGCGTTACTGATCAAGTGAGGTACAAAAGAAGCGTCACTTGAAGAATAAAGTGGCGTTAGTGACCAAGTGAGGTACAAAAGAAGCGTCACTTGAAGAATAAAGCGGATTTAGTGATCAAGTGAGTCTCAAAAGAAGCCTCACTTGAAGAATAAAGCGGATTTACTGATCAAGTGAGGTACAAAAGAAGCGTCACTTGAAGAATAAAGCGGATTTAGTGATCAAGTGAGGTACAAAAGAAGCGTCACTTGAAGAATAAAGTGGATTTAGTGATCAAGTGAGGTACAAAAGAAGCGTCACTTGAAGAATAAAGCGGATTTAGTGATCAAGTGAGACCAAAATACAGTGCCACTTGATGAATACTTCCGAGGGAACAAACTTTTTTCTCCACGCTGACGCGTTCCAGTTTCCTATACCTGATTTGATTTGATAAAGTAAGTCTACAAGGAGGGATAGAATGGTTAAATTACCAAATGGGGAAGAATATCCTAAATTTGGCATAGGGACGTGGCATTTGGGGGATAGACAAGAGAATCACCAGCAAGAAAAAGAAGTGATTCAATATGCGCTGCAACATGGTGTGACGTTAATTGATACAGCTGAAATGTATGGTAATGGAAATTCTGAAAAGTTAGTGGGTGACGCGATTCAAGGTATCGACAGAGAAAGTTTTAAATTAGTATCAAAAGTATTGCCTCAAAATGCGAGTAAACAAAGAATGCGTCAAAGTTTAAACGCCAGCTTGGAACGATTGCAAACAGATTATTTGGACCTTTATTTATTGCACTGGCTTGGACAAGTGCCGCTGCAAGAAACGATCGAAGTCTTTGAAGAATTAAAAGCAGAAGGTAAAATCAAAGCTTGGGGAATCTCCAATTTTGATTTAGAAGAAGTAGCATCATTGCGGAATAAAGCTGATGGTGACCAAAATCAAATCAATCAAGTATTGTACCACCTAGGCTCACGCGGTATCGAGGTTGCTTTGAAACCTTATATGGACAGTATAGGCATACCTGTGATGGCGTATTGCCCAATGGGACAAGGCGGTAATTTA
Organism: Desemzia sp. FAM 23990; assembly: GCF_045528485.1. Taxonomy (NCBI): domain Bacteria; kingdom Bacillati; phylum Bacillota; class Bacilli; order Lactobacillales; family Carnobacteriaceae; genus Desemzia; species Desemzia sp. FAM 23990. The sequence continues at coordinate 28,325 of NZ_JBGQQW010000010.1, read as the reverse complement.
AATTCAGGCTTGCAGCATAACGATACGATTCAAGCTATCGCTAAAAAGCATCAAGTAAGCGAAATGCAAGTAATTTTGTCCTTTATTCTTCATCAACAAAATACCATTGCTATTCCACGTACCGGAAATCTGGAACACATGAAAGAAAACATCGCTGCTCAAGATATCAAATTGACTTCAGAAGAGTTGGACAGACTGGATCAAGCATTTCCAGCTCCAACAAAAAGAGTGCCTTTGGATATTGAATAGCAAATAGTACTGCAATCTTCTATATAGAAGATTGCAGTTTTTTTTGAATAATAGCCAAACCAACGATACGTTGAATAAATTTGTTTCTTTAGCTGTCTAACGTTAGGATTGTTCATGCTTATTGTTACCCTTTAAAAAAATATGGTTGACAACGAGCGGAATAAAAGTAAACTGAAGATAAGAAATGACATACGGAGCGTGAAAAAATGGCAACAAAAAATCGTGTATTGGATTATTTAAACCAGCATAAAGAATCAGCAGTGTCAGGTCAGGAAATAGCCGACCATTTAGCTGTCTCAAGAACATCTGTCTGGAAAGCGATCAAATCATTGCAGTCAGAAGGCTTTCAAATAGAAGCCACTACCAACAAAGGCTACCTCTTGACCAATGAGCCGGATATTTTATCTAAAACCGTTCTGCATTCCCTGCTCAAAGAAGAACCGGATTTCATTGAAGTGTATCCGCAAATCGGTTCCACAAATGATGAAGCTAAAAACATCATTAATGAGCGCTCTATCAACAAAGGAATCTTATTAGCGGAAGAACAGACAAAAGGAAGAGGTCGTTTAGGCAGACAGTTTTACTCTCCTCACCAAACAGGTCTGTACATGAGCTTGATCTACAAAAATAAGGACCAGTTGAACGCAGCTTCCATCACTACAGTAGCAGCAGTAGCGGTATGTCAAGCGATTGAGAAACTAACTGGTAAACAACCCGTAATCAAATGGGTGAACGATATCTTTCTTGACGGACGCAAAATTTGCGGTATTTTGACAGAAGGAATCCTGAATTTTGAAACGGGAACGATTGATTCCATTATCATAGGGATCGGATTGAATTTTAAAGTTTCTGATTCAGTTCCTGAAGAGTTTCGATCCATTATCGGCGCTTTATTCCAAGAGCAAGAAGTAACGTTGACGCGCAATCATCTAGCAGCAGAAATTATCAACCAGCTAGATGATATATACCAACATTTAGACAGTATCCAGTATTTGGACGAATACCGGAAACGCTGTTTCGTTTTGGGTCAGGCAGTTTCGTTTACAGACAAACAGAAAGTCATGAGCGGGACTGCGCGAGCGATTGATGACGAAGGCGGATTAATTGTGGAACTGAACGATGGACAAATGAAGACCTTGCGTTATGGAGAAATCAGCATTCGATTGGTGGGAGGTAATGAAAAATGACTTTATCGGTTAGAGACCTTACGCAAATCAGTCTGATGGCTGCCTTGACGTTTATAAGCGGATTTATCCTTATTCCGATGGGACCCGTACCGTTTACTCTGCAGACTCTTTTTGTACTGGTGACAGGTCTGTTGTTAAAACCAAAAGCCGCCTTATTGACGCAAGTGCTGCATGTGGTGCTGAAATTAGTGTTTGGCGGAGGTCAATCAGTACTGAGTCCCAGCTTTGGCTTTTTGTTCGGCTTTATTTTAGCAGCATGGGCAATGAGCAGGATGTTGCTCAAGTGGGAAAACAACATGGTTTCTTACGCGAAAGCAACGATAGTCGGGACTTTCCTTACTTACTTGATTGGAATGCCTTACATGGCTCTGATTTTAAATGGTTACTTAGGAGCAGGCTATTCCATTACACAAGTCTTTTGGACAGGAATGGGCTTGTTTATACCAGGCGATTTGGTAAAAGCCGGGTTAGCTGTTTTGATCGCTATGAGAATAAGAAGACACATTCCTCTGTTTAATTAAAATGTTCTGTTAGCTAAAAAGTAGAAAAAGATTTATGATGAAAAAGAAAAACGATTTTATTTTTGGAGGGATTTACGTGATTACATTGGAAAATGAAGAACTGCTTGTTGAGATTTCATCTAAAGGAGCAGAATTGCAAAAGATTTACAATAAGAAAGCAGGTTTTGACTACCTTTGGAATGGAAATCCCGAATACTGGGGCAGCCACGCGCCGAACTTGTTCCCGATCATTGGCCGTTTGAATGAGTACAAATACAAAAAAGGCGACGCTGTCTTCGAGCTGCCGCAACATGGCTTTGCGAAGGAAATGGACTTTGAAGCCATCAAAGAATCGGATGAAAAAGCGGTATTCACGTTACAGAACAACGAACAATCAGCGGAAATGTATCCTTATAAGTTTACATTGACCATTGAGTACACGTTAATCGGTTCACTAGTCTCTGTGAGCTATAAAGTGGATAACCATTCAGAAGAACGCATGCCGTTTTCTATCGGAGGTCATCCTGCTTTCAACGTTCCGTTAAACGGAGCCGGCAACTACGAAGATTACACGATTACGATCAGTCCAAAAGAAGAGGTTAGATACTTCGAAAGCAACCCACTGCCTTATCGTAGTGGAAACCGAAAAGTGCTTCGTGAAATGCGCGATGGTGTGATGCAAATGAATCATGAAACATTCCGTGACGGTTTGATTATTATTGATGAGCCAAAATTGAATCAAATTACCTTGACTAGTCCTGAAGAACATGGGGTAACCTTAAACGTCAGTGACTTCCCATATCTATGTCTATGGACAAAAGAACAAATCGACGCACCATTTATTTGTATCGAGCCCTTCTTTGGACTTCCAGATATTGCTGGTGAAATAGGCACGTTAGAAGAAAAAGACGGCATTATTTTACTGGAATCAGGAGACACGAAACAAATCAGCTTTACGATTGATACATTTTAAGCTGTGCAAATAAAAGAGGTTCTGGCTGCGATTAATTGCGGCTAGAACCTCTTTTTTTACTAGTCAATGGAAGAGTTAAAAAGATAGGTAGTATCATTTTGCAAAAAAAACACCAAGGAGGTTCTCCTTGATGTTTTTACTTTTAGGATCTTCATCTTCTAACGTTAGTAAAGAAATTTCCTCCGGCCTATAGGGTTGCTTATGGAAAGCCATGATTGTTGCTGCTTCAGCAGCTTACAAGCATGGTACACTTGGGCGTACGCCCACAGTGTTTCCTTTTTTTACATCCTTTTCATGGCTATAAGCAACCCCATATTCCTCCAGTAATTTCTAAGAATGAGTTTCTAATGGGGTTAGAGTTAAACAGAAGTGTATTTTCTACTTACCAATGTCAAATATTGTAGAATCTACTTTTAGCCACTCTTTAGTTAAAACGAGCTGCACAGAGCAGACCACATGTCTATAAGCCGAAGCAGTCCTGTTGATAAAAAGCATCAACTGGACTGCTCCTTCTTATAGCCAGTGGTCTGAACGCTCTGTTCCGCTCTCTTTAGACGAGTTGCGCGCGGCAGATTGCACGTCGATAAGCTGAAAAGGGTCTGTTAGGAAAGTTCACCTAACTGACCCTTTTCTTCTTATAGCCGGTAATCTAAACGCCGCGCTCCACTCTCTCTATCTAAGACGAGCTGCACAGAGCAGACCACATGTCTATAAGCCGAAGCAGTCCTGTTGATAAAAAGCACCAACTGGACTGCTCCTTCTTATAGCCAGTGGTCTGAACGCTCTGTTCCGCTCTCTAGCGGTCTCCGTTAAAGATTGAGTTTTTAACCAGTACGTAGTCTACTTTACGGATGGCTTCGAGATCTTTTCCGCCAGCGTATGAAATAGAGGATTGTAAGTCTTGTTTCATTTCAACTAAGGTATCTTTGATGCTGCCTTTGTGTTCAAGCATGATTTTCTTACCTTCGACGTTTTTGCGTTCGCCTTTTTGGTATTCAGAAGCACTACCAAAGTATTCTTTGTATTTTTTACCGTCTTTTTCAATCGTGTGTCCTGGAGATTCTTCGTGACCTGCAAATAATGAACCGATCATGACCATTGAAGCACCAAAACGGATTGATTTAGCGATGTCACCGTGATCACGGATTCCACCATCAGCAATAATCGGTTTGCGCGCAGCTTTAGCACACCAATTGATAGCCGCTAATTGCCAACCGCCAGTACCGAATCCAGTTTTTAATTTCGTGATACAAACTTTCCCAGGACCCACGCCGACTTTTGTAGCGTCTGCTCCAGCATTTTCCAATTCACGAACAGCTTCTGGAGTACCTACATTTCCAGCGATCACAAATGATTCTGGCAAATGTTTTTTGATGTGTTGGATCATATCGATAACCGATTGTGAATGACCATGAGCAATATCAATCGTGATATATTCTGGGATCAATGCTTTTTCAGCTAATTCTTCGATAAATGAATATTCGTTTTGTTTTACTCCTACACTAATAGAAGCAAAAAGACCTTTAGCGTGCATTTTTTCAATAAATGGGATACGGCTGGCTTCATCAAAGCGGTGCATAACATAGAAATAATTGTTGGCCGCTAATTTTTCAGCTAATTCTTCATCAATAACAGTTTGCATATTCGCCGGAACAACAGGCAATGCAAATGTATGGTTTCCTAAAGTAACAGTAGTGTCGCATTCTGAACGACTTCTTACAATACTTTTATTAGGGATCAATTGAACGTCTTCGTAATCAAAAATTTTCATGATTATTCCTCGTTTCTTTATTTAGTGTTGCTCTATTAGCACACAAAAAAACACGAACTTTTAAAGATTTGCATCTAATTAAAATTCGCACCTAGAACAATTTACACTATATTTATTCTTTTGTCAAAGGAAAAACGCAGAAAAAAACTGGTCTCTTCCTGTTTACAGATGGATTTGCCATAATCTCTTCTTTTTTGATTTTTAATATAAATTAATCAACCTTTCAAGTCTTTTTTGGTACAATAAAAACACTATCGAGAAATAACAAGGAGGAAGGAAATGCCAAGTCAGAAAAGGATTTTGGTTTTAGTTGGACCGAGCGGCAGCGGGAAATCAACCGTGAGTGATTTGCTGGTCGAAAAAGGTATCCCTAAATTGGTAACGTCAACGACAAGAAAGCCGCGTTTAGGAGAAGAGAATGGAATCCATTATTATTTCCGAACCAACGAACAAATGAAGGAAGAACCGTTTATTGAACAAACTTTTTATGCTGAGAATATTTATGGTTTATCTGTGAGAGAAGTCGAAAGCAAGTTGAGAAAGTACGACACAGTGCAAGTGACCTTAGATAAAAATGGCGCTCGTGTGATGAAGGAACAATTTGCAAAGGAAACGAAAGTGATCTTTTTTCAAATTACCGAAGAAGAAATGATAGAACGTATGAAAAATAGAGGCGATACTTTAGAATCCATTGAAAAGAGAATCGATTTCTGTCAAGCAACTAAAGAGCTGGAATCGCCTGAAGATACAGATTTAATTATTTCCAGCGGAACGCCCCAAGAGATTACCCAACAAATTCTGGATGAATATCATTAAAGTTATTTCAAGCAGGAAATACAGACAGAATACCTGCAAAAGTAAAACATTCTTTAGAGCATAAAGATGGCTATCAAAGTGACGTATGGATGTGAAAAGAAATAGGGTATTAGAGGCAGGGGAATGTATAAAGCATTCATCTGCTTCTAATTGCATATGTGCCAATATGGAACCTCAAAATATAGGACAAATAATTTAATTTAGCTAGATACTTCTAAATTAAATTGTTTACATAGAAACAATTGAGTTATAAAGGAGGGTCAACCAGTCTGAAGTTCCTAACAATCATTGCTCTACTGTTATTTTGTAAGCGTATTTAGTTGACCGTGGAAACTGGTCAAAATTAGTACGCAGGTTATAGCTTCATAGGAGGTTTAAATGGAGAATGCAACGAATATTTTCAAACTAACTCATATGATTGAACAGGTAATCAATGGAAATATTGTTCGATTTACTAAAGATTTTTCTTATCCTATTGGCATATCAACCATTAGTGTTTTAAGTAAGATAGAAGCCAAAGGTCCGGTAAAGCACATTGACTTGACTGAACCATTAGGGTATTCCAAAAGTACGAGTACAAAAATGGCAGAAAAACTGGCCAAGCTTGAATTGGTAAAACGGATGTATGATAAGAATGATTGTAGAGCGATTTATTTAGAAATTACTCCTAAAGGTACGGAAGCACTGAAAGAAGCTAGGGTTTATTGAAATAACATTAAAAAATAAAAATGATTTTATTACTGGAACTGGAGTTTTTTTATGGCTCGTTTAGAAGAAAAAGTTATCATTATTACTGGTGCTGCTCAAGGTATGGGTGAGTCTCATGCAAGACGCTTTATTGCAGAAGAGTGGGCTGCTGTTGTTGCTAAAACGGAAGAAACATTTGGACCAGTGGATGTCTTAGTCAACAATACGGGCATCACAATGGCAAATCTCTACTAGACACAACGGAAGAAGATTACCGCCGCATTGTGGAGATCAATCAAGTTTCTGTATTCTTAGGAATGAAAACAGTGGTTCCGTCTATGCAAAAAGCCGGTGGCGGTTCTATTGTGAATATCTCTTCTATGAACGGTATCGTTGGGGGAGCTGTTGGCTATACTGATACTAAATTTGCTGTTCGCGGTTTGACAAAAGCTGCTGCAAGAGAATGTGCCAATTATGGTATCCGTGTTAATTCAGTGCATCCAGGTGTGATTGCAACTCCGATGGTGGTTCAAGAAGATACAAAGGCTGTTATAGAGGCTTTTGCAAAACAAATTCCATTGAAAAGAGTTGCTCAGTCTGAGGAAGTAACCAACCTTGTATTGTATTTAGCTTCTGATGAATCCAGCTATTCAACAGGTTCTGAGTTTATTGTAGATGGCGGATTAACTGCTTATTAATGTAGACTCTCCAACAAACAAAATAGTAATTTTATAACTATCGGTGAAAAAGCAGCGAAGTCTTTCGGTGCTTTTTTGACGATTACCAGTAAAAAGTTTGCTATACTGGATTGGAATTCAATTAGAAAAAAAGTATGAGGAGAAAAAAATGGATAAAAATACCATTAAACAGTTAACAAAAAGAATGAAGAAATTCAGAACATGGACAGAAGGAACGTTTATCAATCCGATTTCTTACCGTGTAAATGGAAAATTGTATTATATGACAGGATTTACTAAAGGTGGAGAAAGTGTAGGGACAGCTTATTTTACTTTGGATGGAGAAGAAGTGAAAGCTGAAGCTTACGAAGCACAGACATACTTGTCTACATTTGCCGATATCAGCAAAAATATTTTTTCTATTGGAGAAGACCACTTGAAAATCGATCTAGATTATTATACGCTTCCTTTAGCGATTCCTGTGGATAGTGAACTATCAGAGGTCATTGCAGGACATCAAGCCTACCAAAAACTGTGGGAGTGGCACCAGGAATACAATCAATGCATTTTAGAATACAAGGACTATTATGAAAAAGATGTATTGATTCGGGAAGAGATTACCGTAGACGATGTTAGAAAGACACAAAAAACAGCTGCGATAGTCAATCTGTACCAATACGATACGCTCAAATTGTTATTGGAAAAAAATGCTGAAATAGAAGCCTATGTAGCGTATTTAGAAACTACTGCAGAATGGAAGAAGTTGACTAAAAATCAACGGTATTTTGTTAAAGAACTAACAAAAAATAAAGAAAGATTGAAGAATAGTCTACATACGTTAGATTTAATTGAAGCTGAAAATCGTGAAGAGATGCTGCAGCTGAATTTCGATTACGGAGTTAAAATAAATGTCGAGCAAATGATAGGGCAGCAACAATATATCCGTTACCCTTAATAAAATAAGCCTAAAAACGACGAATAATCGTCGTTTTTTTGTGCTCGCGTCACGAAAAAATTGTGCTATACTAAAATTTAGATGTAGAGAACAGAACGCATCGAATAAGCAGTACATAATCAGTAGTAAGATACTATCATAGAATGAAAAACAGAGGGGAAAAATGAAAATTTACTTGCTTTTAACGGATACAGGAACTGTTTTGAATACAGCGATTAAAAAATATACACGTAAACCTTACAATCATGCCTCTTTAGCTTTAGACAATCAGTTGACTCAAGTTTACAGTTTCGCAAGAAAGAATGTCTATAATCCGTTTTTTGGAGGTTTTGTTCGAGAAGATGTGACAGCACATCTATTAAACGAAGCTTTTTGTGAGCTCTACAGTTTAGAGGTCACGCCACTGCAATACAAACAGCTGCAGTTTATGATGAGTCAATTTGAGAAAGACAAAGACAAATATAAGTACAACTTTTTAGGCCTGTTAGCGATCGTGCTGCACAGAGACTTTAATCGTGACAATGCTTATTTTTGCTCACAATTTGTAGCTCATGCACTGAAAGAAGCCGATATTCAGCTGCATGATAAAGCTCCGCACCTGACGACACCGGATGACTTTAGACAACTTGAACAAGTCGAATTGATTTATGAAGGAACGGTTCAGGAGTATTTAGTCAAAGAAAATCCTATGTTTGATTTTTCTCGAGAAGCTGGTTTAACAGGAACACTACATCATTTTTATAAGCTTTGCCAAAAACGGTTAGTAGGATAATCAAAAGGAACGAGGAGATAGTATGTTAAAAGAAGTCTGCGTAGAAAACTTCACCAAGATTCCTAAAGCTATTCAACAAGGAACCGATCGAATTGAACTGTGTGATAACTTGGCTGTTGGGGGAACAACGGTCAGTTTAGGTGTAATGGAACAAGCAATAGCTTATTGCAAAACCAAGGCGGTTCCGGTTATGGCCATCATCCGTCCTCGTGGCGGTAATTTTGTATATGACGATATCGAAAAGGCTATTATGCTGCGAGACATTCAACTGGCTCAACATGCTGGGGTTCATGGCATTGTTATTGGAGCTTTAACGGAAAAGAAAGAGCTGGACAAAGATTTTTTACGTCAAGTCGTTAAGTATGGCGGTTCCATGGAGAAGACATTCCATATGGCATTTGATGAGATTGCGGAAGATTTTCAGCAGAAAACTATCGATTGGTTATGTGACGCAGGCTTTTCACGTATTTTAACACACGGAGGTCCTTTGACTACTCCGATTGAAGAGCATTTTGTCAAATTAAGAGAAGGGATCAATTATGCTGGAGACCGGATCATTATTTTGCCCGGTGGAGGAATCACGCAAGATAATTTAGAAGAAATCCAACAAGAATTAGCGGTGCAAGAAGTACATGGCACAAAAGTCGTTGGAATATTATAAGCAGGAAAGTGGCCGTTAAAGGAATGCGGTCACTTTTTGTTGCCCTAAGTTAGTAAATTGAGCGATGACTAATCAGTGGCTTTTAAGACAAGAAAGCTATATGATGATAGTGAGGAAACAACAGGTAAAATGCAGTCAGAGTAATGGTTGTGTCAGGAAGAACTTCGTTAGGTAGCTAAATAGGAACACCTAATTTCTGTGAAAGCGAGGGATCTTTATGGAATGGGAAAAAGAACTCATTGCTGTGAACAAGCAGTATACGCCCTTAGACACTAAAGGCTTGATGGTCTCAGTAGGGGATAAAATGGTAACGTGGCAAGCAGAAAAGCTGTTTACAGCAGCGAATCTGACCAAGTTGCCCATCTATTTATTTTACTATGAAAAAGCTGTTCGTGGGCAAATGGATCTGCTGGAAGAAATCATTGTACCAACGGAAAGACGGATCGCAGGCAAAGGGGTACTGCATTTACTGCCCCGAATCGAAAAATGGACCATAGAAGATTTGCTGACAATGATGATCGCTGTTTCAGATCATGAAGCGACCAACCAATTGATCGCCCATGTTGGGCTCAGAACGATTCAAGAATGGATCGAAACAAAAGAATGGAAAAAAGATGTGAAGCTAAGACGTTACTTGATGGATTATGCTTCTGGCTTGACCAATGAAATCTCTCCTAAGGGAGCCATTGCAGTGATGAAAGACATCATTCAATTAGGAGAACAGAATCTGGAGTGGCAAGAAAAAATTGAATTTCCTTTAGTAAATCAACAATTTCGAAACGGATTGCCTGGATCATTAACCGAAAAAAATATCCCTATTCTGGAAATATTAAATAAAACAGATGAAGACAACACTGTCTTGCATGATGTGGCTTTATTCCGCTACAAAGACAAGAAAGTGTATATCGCAGCTCTTGCTATGGACGTCCAAGATGAAGCTCAAATGTATGCTTGGATGCAGGACATCGGAAAATTGATCTTCCAGAAAATCGAAGAACGCTGAATGTGGTCTAAGTTTGACAACAGTTAAAGAATGAGAACTTTTGGGTTACTAAAAGTTCTCATTCTTTTATTGTTGTTAAAAAGGAACCATCTGAGCTGAAAAATGACGTGAAAAATTCGATTCTTTTGTTATAATGGACGAATACTATATTTTAGGAGTCTTGTAAACGATGAAAAAATGGATAGATTATTACCTTAATCAGCAGCTAAAAAAAGGGAGTCGTTCTCAGATTGGGATTTTCTCTGGTAAAATAGGCTTATTTTCCAACCTGCTTCTCTTTCTGTTTAAATTAAGTGCAGGCTGGATATCTGGAAGCGTCTCTATTATAGGAGATGCAATCAATAGCGTGGCAGATTTCGCGTCCTCTATCCTTACATTATTTGGTTTTCATATGGCTGCCAAACCTGCAGATAAAGAACACCCATACGGTCACGAACGTTCTGAATACATCATCGGACTAATGGTTTCCATCGGGATCATGTTTGTGGGATTTCAATTTTTATTAACTTCCATTCAACGCATCTTGAATCCAGAGCCTTTATCCACGACACCGCTTGTTTTTATCCTGTTGATAGTCTCAGTGATGATAAAGGTGTGTCAGGGGTATTTCTATAAGCGAGTAGCAAATACGATCCATTCCAATGCTATTGAAGCAGCGGCTCAAGACAGTTACAACGATGTTTACACCACATTGGTTGTGTTAGGTGCCTCCATCGTAGAAGTTCTTTTTGGCTGGCAAATAGACGGTTATGCTGGTACATTGATTGCGGTGTATATTTTATACAATGGAATCCAAATCATACGCGACTCAATTGATGACTTGCTTGGTCCAAGACCAAATGAACAAGAAATAGAAAAAATCACGCAGTTTTTAGACAATTATACGGCTATCGTGGGTTACCATGATTTACTGCTCCACCATTATGGCCCAAACAAAACATTTGCTACTATTCATATCGAGATCGATGACAGCTGGAGTTTGACAGAAGCCCATCGCGTAATCGATACTATTGAAAAAGAATTTAAAGAACAGTTAGAGGTAGAGTTGGTGTGTCATTTGGACCCGATCGCAATCCAGAATGAGGAACAAACGAACATTTACAAACAAGTCAAACGCATCTTGCAATCCTATCAACTGAATCTTAAGTTCCATGATTTTCGTGTGGAAGAAAAAAATGGAACAGCTATTATTCGTTTTGATTTAGTAGTTCCTGATAATATTGAAAAGACTACTAACCAAGCCCTCCACGCCTCTATCCAAAAGAAAATCCAAGAAGAAGTCGGAGCCTATGAAGTAGCCATTGAATTTGATCGCCTGTACTTGCTGAAAAAGTAACTCATTCAATAGAGTACTTTTAAAGAAAAGAGCAAAGCTTGTTTCATCCTACAGTAAAAGCCCTTTCCACTACTGACTAGTGAAAAGGGCTTTTATTGGTTTTAAATTAAGAAACAGATGCATCATAAATTTCTTGAATAGAATCTTTTAAGATCGCATCAAATTCTTCTTCCGATTGATTAGCGTATAGTCCTTCAGATAGAGCACGAGAGAAGCTGGCAATCAAGCCGGTGTTGTTTTTCAATTTTTCGTTGGCTTCTTCGCGCGGATAACCTCCAGACAAAGCCACTACTCGCAGAACGCGAGGATGTTCGATCAATTCTCTATAAAAATCAGCGACTGTTGGAATAGATAACTTGATCATCACATTTTGAGAGTCATCCAGTTGATCCAAGTACGTTAAGAGTTCTTCTTTCAAAAGACTTTCGCATTTTTCTTTGTCTTCACTGTAAATATTGACTTCTGGTTCAATAATCGGCACTAAACCGGCATTGAGAATTTGTTTTGCTGTTTCAAATTGTTGGTCTACTACTTGATGGATGCCGTCTCTATTGGGTTCTTTGATAACAGAGCGCATTTTCGTACCAAAAATATTTCGTTCGTTTGCGCGTTTCAATAAGTCATCTAAAGTTGGATTGGGCTTCATTAATTGAACGCCTTCAGCTTCTTCTGCCAAACCTTTATCGATTTTCAAGAAAGGGACAATGCCTTTTTTATCCCATAAATAATCTGCTGTATAGTCATCTTCGATCTTACGGTCCATAGTCTGCTCAAAAAGAATAGCCCCTAGTATCGAATTTGAATTAAATGATGGAGAGGTAATAATACGTGTTCTCATTTCATGGACAAGATCAAACATTGTATCTTCATCAGAATATGAATTTTCATCCACACCGTAAAGTGCTAAAGCTTTCGGCGTACTTCCACCACTTTGGTCCAGTGCAGCGATAAAACCTTTGCCATTTTTGATAATGTCTACCTGTGCTTTATTCACGATATTTTCAGCTCCTTGTTTTTTTTTTGAAAAAGTTGTTTATCGAATGGATATTGATTTCAACCGTTAACTTCTTCATATAGATTATAACAATGAAACACTAAATCGTAAAAAGATAACCATTATGACTCATTTGTGACAGAGAAAAAAACTTTTCCTAATAAGAAGGTTATTATTTTACTCCTTAAATAAAGAACGTTATAGTAGTTTTAAAAGTAACTGCTTACATTTTAAAAGAATGTAAGCGAAAAAAATTTAGGAGGCAAGAGAATGGAAAAGAAATATGTCATGTCGATCGACCAAGGAACGACCAGTACCAGAGCTATTATTTTTGATAAGGAAGGGAACCCGAAATGGACCTTCCAAAAAGAGTTTACTCAATATTTTCCTGAACCAGGTTGGGTAGAACATGATGCAAATGAAATCTGGATCTCTGTGTTGACGGTTATTGCCGGTGCTTTGATCGAGTCAGGACTTAGACCCGGTGAAATCGATAGTATCGGAATCACCAATCAACGGGAAACTACCGTGGTGTGGGATAAAGAAAATGGCCGCCCAATCTATCATGCAGTGGTGTGGCAATCAAAACAAACCAATGATATTTCTACAAAGTTAAAAGATGACGGCTACACAGATATGATCCACAAAAAAACTGGTTTAGTGATCGATTCTTATTTCTCTGCTACTAAAGTTAGATGGTTGTTGGATAAAGTTGAAGGAGCTCAAGAAAGAGCTGAAAAAGGTGAATTGTTATTTGGAACGATCGATACATGGCTTGTTTGGAAGCTGACTGGCGGTGCTGTTCATGTTACCGATTATTCTAATGCCAGCCGTACGATGATGTACAATATTTATGACTTAGAATGGGATAAAGAGATTTTAGAAATTTTAAATATTCCTGAAGCTATGCTTCCTGAAGTAAAATCTTCTTCTGAAGTTTACGGAAAAACCATCGCAGAGCATTTCTATGGAGAGCAAGTTCCGATAGCAGGAATTGCGGGGGACCAACAAGCTGCACTGTTTGGGCAAACAGGATACGAAAAAGGTATGGTCAAAAATACCTATGGTACAGGTGCGTTTATTATTATGAATACCGGAAAAGAACCTATCAAATCTAAAAATGGACTGTTAACTACCATTGCTTACGGTTTGAATGGAGAAGTAACTTATGCTTTAGAAGGAAGTATTTTTGTAGCTGGATCTGCTATTCAGTGGCTTCGTGATGGTATGCGTCTGTTCAGATCATCTCCAGAATCAGAAGAATATGCTAAAAAAGTAGATACTACGGACAATGTTTATGTTGTCCCAGCCTTTACAGGATTAGGTGCCCCTCACTGGGATCAAGATGCACGTGGTGCAGTCTTCGGAGTTACACGTGGAACAACCAAGGAACACTTTATCAGAGCTACTTTGGAGTCGTTAGCTTATCAAACAAGAGACGTAATCGATACGATGAATAAAGATTCTGGCATCGAAACAACGACTATGCGCGTTGATGGTGGAGCAGCAAACAATGATTTCTTGATGCAATTCCAAGCGGATATTCTGGATGTAACGATCGAACGTTCTAAAGTGAGTGAAACTACAGCATTAGGTGCTGCTTATCTAGCAGGGTTAGCAACTGGATTTTGGAACAGCCAAGAAGAAATCAAAAAATATTGGGAAAAGAACGCTACATTCGAATCCAAAATGGATGCTGAAAAACGTGAAGACTTATATGCAGGATGGCAAAATGCTGTTGAGGCTACAAAAGTCTTCAAACACAAACCGTTAAGAAAAAGCGAAGACTAAACTATGAAACACGACGTTGTTCTTTAAGGAGGTTATGGAAACATGGCATTTTCAGGAAAGACTCGTCAAGAAAATATAGAAACCTTGAAACAGACACAACTAGATTTATTAATCATCGGTGGAGGAATCACCGGGGCAGGTATCGCGTTGGAAGCTGGAGCAAAAGGCATTTCGAATGGATTGATTGAAATGCAAGACTTTGCTGCAGGAACAAGCAGTCGTTCTACGAAATTGATTCATGGCGGCTTGCGTTATTTAAAGCAATTTGAGGTTGAATTGGTAGCGGATGTATCTCAAGAACGAGAAATCATCTACAATAACGCGCCTCATATTGTCCAACCAGCTCCAATGACGCTTCCGATCTATGATGAACATGGAGCTTCATTTGATTCTTTTTCAGCAAAGGTGGCGTTAAAACTTTATGATGAGCTTTCGGATGTGCAGGAAGAATACAAACATTACTTTTTGGATCGAGAAGAGACCTTAAGTAGAGAACCAGCTCTGAATAAGGAAGGGTTATTGGAGTCCGGTGTTTATTTGGATTACACTTCTGATGACGCTCGTTTAACGCTTGAATTATTGAAAAAAGCCCATGAATACGGTTCTGTCATTGCAAATTATGTTCGAGCTCTCGCTTTTATTTACGATACAGAGAATCAAATATGTGGAGTGAAAGCAGAAGATGTACTGACTGGCGAAGTATTTGAGATTCAAGCGACCGTGGTGATCAACGCCACAGGACCTTGGTCAGACACGATAAGAAAAATGAGTTTGCCGGAAACAGAAAGTCGAATGCGGCCCACGAAAGGTGTTCATTTAGTAGTGGACAAGAACCGATTGCCTGTAAATGGACCTATTTATACTGATACTGGTTTACAAGACAATCGTATGATATTTATTGTTCCAAGGCGTAACAAAACGTATTTCGGCACCACAGATACGGATTATCAAGGGGATATCGCTGATCCTCAAGTGACCGATGACGATGTAGAGTATCTGCTCAAAGCTGTAAACCAGCGTTTTCCAGAAGTTCATTTGACCAAGGAAGATATTGAAGCTAGTTGGGCAGGGTTAAGACCTTTGATCAGTGAAGGAAAAGGCAAAGACCCTTCTGCGGTATCGCGCGGAAGTTCTTTGAAAGAAGCAAACGATGGATTATTGACAATTGCTGGAGGCAAATTAACGGATTATCGCCGAATGGCCGAGGGTTCAATCAAATTGATCGAAAAACGCTTGAAAGAAAAAAACAGCAAAGAATTTCCAGAAGTAGAAACGAAAACGATCAAGCTTTCTGGCGGGAATGTTCCATTAGGTGGTGGCTTTGGAGAGTATGTAGAAGAGCTCTCTGCTAGAGGTGCGAAGTTAGGATTGTCCAAATTAGAAGCCGCACGATTAGTAGAGTGGTATGGTTCAAATGCAGAGATCATATTTAATGAAACGGAGCCGTTTACTGAATTATACGGACTAAATCACGGAGAAGGTTTATCACTGAAGTATTCTTTAGAAAACGAAATGACTTTGACTCCCACTGATTATTTTTCTCGCAGAACAGATACACTATTGTTTGATCATCCTCATTTACAGGAAATCAAAGAGCCGGTAATCAAAATCATGGCTGATTTTTATCACTGGGATGAAGCAACAAAGAGGAAGATGAGTGACGAGTTGGAAGATATGATACATGAAGTAAATCGGTCTTAATTATTCAAACTATGGAATTGAAAGAGAGGGAAAGAGAATGGACACAACTTTATGGCAACAGTTGATTGGAGAATTTATTGGAACAATGATTTTAGTGTTACTAGGGGACGGTGTTGTGGCGGGCACTGTATTAAATAAAACAAAAGGATTTAATACAGGTTGGCTGATGATCACATTAGGTTGGGGACTAGCGGTTACAATAGCTGTTTTCTCATCAGGATTTTTAAGCCCGGCGCATATTAACCCAGCAGTAACATTAGGAATGGCTATAGCAGGAGAATTTAGCTGGGATTTAGTATTGCCTTATATGGGTGCACAAATATTAGGAGGTATTGTTGGAGCAGTACTCGTTTGGATTCACTATATGCCTCACTGGAAAGCAACAGAAGACTCTGAAACAATCCTTGGTGTTTTCTCAACAGGTCCGGCAATTAAAAGTCCAATTTCCAATATCGTTAGTGAAGCTATCGGTACGGGTATGTTAGTATTTGGATTATTGGCTTTCACACAAGGTGAATTTACAGATGGATTAAACCCGATCGTAGTTGGTTTATTGATCGTATCTATTGGACTTTCATTAGGGGGGACAACAGGATATGCTATCAATCCAGCCCGTGACTTAGGTCCAAGAATCGCTCACCAAATCTTGCCGATCGCCAATAAAGGCGACTCTGACTGGGGATACGCATGGGTTCCCATCGTAGGACCATTAGTCGGAGCAGCAGTAGCCGCGTTATTATACCAATTATTACCATTAGGATAGAAAGTTAAGCAAGGCGTTAAAAAAATATAAACGACGAGAATTAGGTGTTCTTTACCTAACTCTCGTCGTTTATATTTCAGTAGGATAAGCAGCGCGGGCTGAATTGTGCAACGCGTAAAAGGAAGGCGGTCAGCTAATATTAAAAAGAAACCTGACAGGGAGAAACATTTCCTGTCAGGTTTCTTTTTAACGATGAAGTGCAGAGAATTAACATCAACTAGGCCGCCTAGATGATGAAGTTTACAACTTGAATACCGAGACTATTTCTTTCTCGATAAAGTTCCAAACTAAAACTCGACTACTAAACTAACTGGTAAAAAAATTCTTTTAGATTTTTGAAGTTTTTAAAAATAGCGCTATCATTGATAAAGCAACGTTTTGATTGTGTTTCTGTGCACAAGAAAGACATATTTTATTCAAAAAAATAAAAAAGCGGATTCTTTTTTGAGATATTAATCTTGTAAAGGGTTTCCTTTGATGATGCTATGTATTACATTGTGATACTACAAAACAAAAGTATTCTATAACACTCACAAAGGAAAGAGGAAATAAAATGGCAAAAGAAAGTTATGTAGAAGAAAATAGTACTTTAGCTACAGCGGCAAAAAAAGATGTACGTCCTTTCGGGATGAAGGATAAAATCGGATATATGGCAGGGGATATGGCCAACGATATGTTCTTTATATTTGCTAGTTCGTTCTTGATGGTTTACTATACAAATGTTTTAGGGATTAGCGGAGCAGCAGTCGGAACTTTATTCTTAGTAGCACGAATTGTAGACGCTTTTACAGATATTGGGATGGGACGCATCGTTGATACTTTTAAACCGGCAAAAGATGGCAGATTCAGACCATGGATACGTCGGGTAGCTCCATTTGCAGTTATTGGTGGTTTTTTGATGTTTGTTTATGTCGTAAAAGATTGGTCTATGCCAGCTAAAATGATTTACGTTTATGCAACTTACTTATTTTGGGGTAGTTTTTGCTATACTGGTATCAATATTCCTTATGGTTCAATGGCTTCAGTTATTAGTGACAAAGCAGAAGAGCGTGCGGCTTTATCTACATTCCGTAGTGTTGGAGCAAGTATTGCATCTATCGTTATCTCGTTTGCTGTTCCATTAGCTGTTTATACAACCAATAGTTCTGGTAATCAAGTGATTATTCCTGAACGCTTTACAATGGTTGCTGGTGTATTTGCTATTATTGCTTTAGTATTGTATGCGCTTTTGTACTTCTGGTCTACGGAAAGAATCCAACTCCCGGAAAAAGATGCTTCTGAAACTGAGTCGATGGGTGAGCAAATGAAAACCATCGTTAAAGGATTGACAACGAATAGAGCCTTATTGGGAATCATTACTGCGGCCATTTTCTTATTGTTGGCACAATTGTTAGTAGGTTCAATGAATGCTTACCTATATACAGTTTACTTTACGAATACTTCAGGTCTTGCTATTGCGGGTGTTCTTGGAACGGTAGGGATATTATTGCTGGCTCCATTTGCAAGTAAAATCGCTGCACGTTTTGGGAAAAAAGAATCCGGTACAATCGCTTTGATCTTCAGTGCTGTAATGTATGGAATTTTATTCTTCTTAAAACTGGATAATGTATGGGCTTTCTTAACATTTTCATTCTTAGGGAACTTAGGTATGAACTACTTCAACATCATTATCTGGGCATTTATCTCCGATATCATTGACTTCCAAGAAGTACGTACTGGCAATCATGAAGACGGAACGATTTATGCAGTTTACTCTTTCTCTCGTAAAATTGGACAAGCATTTGCTGGTGGATTAGGGGGCTTTGCATTGACGGCTATTGGCTTTGTTTCTGGTGCAGCTGCTCAATCACAAGCAGTAGCAGATAATATTTACCGAGTGGCAACTGGAGTTCCTGCATTGGGTTACTTGATGGTAGCTCTTGCTTTAGCCTTCATCTATCCTTTAGGCAAAAAACAAGTGGAAGAAAACACACGTATCTTACAAGAACGTCGTGCAGCTGGGGAATAAGATATAAAAAAATAGGCTGTCTCAGTTGAGATAGCCTATTTCTTTATAGCGTTATTTCACTTTCAATTCAGCTAATTGTTTATCGATATCTTCCAGAGGAACTTCCACTTGCAAGAGAGAAGCTGCTGTATACGCACTTTCAATAAACGCTGTATCGTATAATGTGATATTTTTGTCTGAAGTTTCAATCGCCATTTCCAGATTCATTTTAGCACTGCCAAGATCGTAAAATGCGATGATCGTATCTTCTTCAAATTCTTCCACAGCTGCAGAAATCTTGTCGAAACTAGTTCCCACTTCGCCATCTTCTGTACCGCCAGCAGGTTTGATTGTGACATCAGCTGCTACTTGGCTTAATAGTTTCGTTAAGCCTTGCGCCACTTCTTCAACGTGTGAAACCAATAAAATACCAATTTCTTTACCCATTGTATACACCCGCCTCTAGCATAGTTTTGAAAAGATAGCTGCTGGACATGGCGCCTGGATCTAAATGACCAACGGAACGATCGCCTAGGTAAGAGGCCCGGCCTTTAGTAGCTTTCATTTGTTCTGTTTTCGCTGCAGCTTCTTCAATGATTTCGGTGGTTAAGGAATTTTCTTTGACAGCGTCTACTATCGGAATCCATTCGTCGACCATGGTTTTTTCTCCAGCGACAGCTTTGCCTCGTTTCTGAATACCATCTAAACCGGCTTCCAATAATTCAGCTAAATCTAGTCCGTCATTGTCCTTGCTGGCTTTAGCCATACTGATAAAAGCAGATCCATATAGAGGACCTGAAGCTCCGCCGATTTTGCTGACGAAAACCATACCGATGTCTTTTAACAAATCAGTTAAAGCTTCATATTCATTATCTGCTAGTTTCTCTTTCAACGCAGCAGCCCCGCGAGCTAAATTGTTGCCGTGATCTCCGTCACCAATTGCGGTGTCCAGTTCACTTAGATAAACTTTATTTTCTTGTAGTTGTTCAATAAATAGATCCATCCATTTAGTTACATTTTCAATTGAAAGCATATTGTGAGCTCCTTTCTTACCAAGCGATCGTTGTCACTGGTGCGTTTAAATAATCTAACCATTTTGTATCTTCTAATTTGACTAAAGTAACGGAGAGTCCAGCCATATCAATAGAAGTCATGTAATCGCCAACTTTTTTAAAGGGCAGTTTTAAACCATCTTGTTCTAATAATTGATGGACATCATTTGTGAAAACGAATTGTTCCATTAATGGAGTAGCACCCATTCCGTTAATCAACAGAGCATACTCTTCATCAGCGGACCATTGGAATTCTTTCTTCAATTGCTTCACTAATTCAGCTGCCAAGTCTTTTGAAGGTTGCAGTTTTTCTCGGCGGTAACCGGGTTCACCATGAATACCCACGCCAAATTCAATCTCATCGTCTGCTATATCAAATCCAGGTTTACCTACTTCAGGGTTAGTAGCTGGTGTTAAAGCAACTCCGATAGACTTGATAGCGGGAACTAATTTGTCCGCTAAAGATTTGATTTCTGTCAGAGAGGCACCTTCTTCTGCAGCGGCACCAAGAATTTTATGGACTAATACAGTACCTGCGATTCCGCGTTTTCCTGCAGTGTAGGTGCTGTCTTCAACTGCAATGTCGTCATCAACAACCACGAAATCGACAGGAATGTCTTCCATGTCTGCCAAGTCTTTAGCCATTTCAAAATTCATGATATCGCCCGAGTAATTCTTAACGATCATAAAGACGCCGTTTCCTTCATCACTGGCTTTAACGGCTTCTAGAATTTGATCTGGGGTAGGAGAGGTGAAGACTTCTCCGCATACAGCTGCAGACAACATACCTTTGCCTACGAAACCAGCGTGTGAAGGTTCGTGACCACTACCACCACCACTAACCAATCCTACTTTTCCATTTTGAGACTGTTTGCGATGAATCACGTTTGTTTCAGGTAAACGTTCAATTAATCCGTCGTAAGTAAAAACCATCCCTTTGATCATTTCATCGACGACTGCGGATGGTTCATTAATGATTTTTTTCATGACTCTTCCTCCCATTTCAATATAGTTCATTTCATCTCTATTGTAACCGTTTGCTCGGCAAAGGACAAATAGTAACTTGGAGATGATTTGACAAAAAAGCTTGAGAATAAAGTTGTAGGATAAGGTAATTATTGAGATAATGAAATAGAGCTAAACTTGCAACAAGTGAAGATAAATTAAGCTTACAACAAATAAAGAAAAGTGACGAGAAATTTAACTTCGTTCTACAGGGGGTGTGTCAAATGAAAGAGGAGACCAAAATATTTCAATTAGCTAAAGACCTCTATCAAGCCGCGTTTTGGGAAGATTATTGGGACACAGACATTTTAGCTTTACAGTTTCCAAGTAGAACTGAGCCTGTTTTTATCTCTATTTTAGGAAAAAGCGATGGCAATTATGGATTTCTTTTTTACCGTAATTTAGAAGAATTAAGGTATTATTTTGAAATGGCAAAGCAGACTCAAATAAGAGATTTGGAAACCTCGTTAGATTTTTTGCTCCTGCAAAAAGGCATCTCTTTAATGTATGAAAATCGTTCAGATTTAGAAAAAGAAGATTATGATAGAATAAAAAGCAGTGGTGTTGTATTTAGAGGAAAAAAAGCTTGGCCAGTGTTGATTGATTATAAACCAGGTTTTTATCCTGACGATGTTGATCCAATCGAAATACCATTTGTGATTGAAATAATGGAAAAATTGTTGAAGATGGGACACGACTTCCGCTCTAAGTTGGATGTATACGACACGGAAGAAAATAAAGAGAGGGTATTTTTACGTACATACCAAAAAAATGGAAAGTATAAAGATGATTTATTTTCCGTTCCGCTGACTGTTTTACAAGGTACAGCTGTTCAAGTGTATGAAAAGCAAGAAATTAAAATAACCGATTTTGAGATGAGACGGGCAGAATCTTTAAAGATCGGCAGCTCTATTTGGGAATTGGAATTAAATTATGTCGCTTTGCCAGTAGAAAATGAAGCAACTGAGCGGCCTCGTTTTTCTGTCATGTTGATGGTTGTGGATGCCAAAAGCACCGAGATCGTACTGGGTGAACTGGTTGAATTTGATGAAATCGAGCGTATTCAGCGCCTTTTTCTTAAAGCTTTAGTTGCTACTAATGTAAAACCGCCAACTATAGTAGTGAATATTGGTCGTTACAAACAGATTTCCGGAATATTTGGGGAGATGTTGAGTAAATTAGGCATTGGATTGACACCCGTGTATAAATTGCCTTTGATTTCTGTGGTGCAAAAGGATATGGTAGACTTTTTTGACGAGATTGAAAACACGTAGCATCATTCATTCAATACATGGAGGGGATAATAAACAGATGAAGACGTTGGTGATTATTTCGCATCCTGAGATAACTGAATCGGGAACCCAGCAATTTTTGTTGAGCTCGATTGCAGATAATGACACAGTAGAAGTACATCATTTAGAAGGAATTTATCCCGATAGAAAGATAGATGTGCTTGCTGAACAGAAGTTGCTGAAAGAGTATGACCGTATCGTATTTCAATTTCCATTCTACTGGTACAGTTCTCCGCCGATGCTGAAGCAATGGCAAGATGAAGTATTGACGGATGGATTTGCTTATGGAAAAAACGGACATCAATTAAAAGGGAAAGAGTTCGGATTAGTGCTGTCGATTGGGGTAAGAGAAGCTGAATACCAAGCTGGTGGAAGAGAAGCGTTCAGTATCCACGAATTGACGAAACCTTTTCAAGCCATGGCAGTTAAAACAGGAATGTCCTATTTGAAATCCTTTTTGATTTATCAATTTTCTTATATGATAGAAATCCAAAAGATGACCTTGCTGATCGAATACCAACAATTTTTAACTCGAGCAGCTGATGATAGCTTGCTGACGAGAGAAAATTGGTTGATAGATCAATTGTTGAAGACTGATAAAGAAACGCTAGCTCCTGGTGATGAAGTGATTTTACAACACGCGGTAGAAGCTATTGAAGAGAATCGGGATACGATAGATGGTTTAAAGATGGTTTTAGATGAGATGAACGGGTAAGAAAACCAATAAATTGGAGAGAAGAGTATGGATCAAAATGAGTGGATAGTGGAAGAATTGGAACGTGTTTTTCAAAATAGTCGCGACTACAAACAAAAAGCTCTGATTGCTGCGACTCAACAATTGATCAAAGAAGAAGCTTTGCGCGTAACGCAAATGGAAGGGGAACTTGATGGAACCCTTTGGAGTCCAAGAAATTGGAGTGAGTAGCGGGGTATTTTAAGTATTTTATAAAAAAAGCGGTCAAACCGATTGAAACAACTCGGTTTGACCGCTTTTTTATAGTGAACCACAACGTTTCTCTCGTTAGAAATGTCCTAATAAACTGGAAATCTTACGAGTGGTTTCGACAATTTTTTGGATGTAAATATCTTTATTTTTTACTTCCGAAAGCGGCAAGGAGATGCTGATAGCTCCTGCAGATAAATCCTTGTAGCTCGCAAATGAAGCCCCTATACAAACGATGCCATACTCATTTTCTTCATTGTCTATCGCGTAACCTTGTTGACGAACAGTATCGATTTCTGCTAAAAAGTCTTCAAGATTTGTGATGGTATGAGTAGTTTTAGGCTGGATGTCAACTTGATTCCAATAGTCAACAATAGCGCTATTGGTTTTAGTAGCTAAAATAGCTTTTCCGACAGCTGTGACATACATAGGTGCTTTTTTACCAATTCTGGAATGCATCCGAGTTTCGGAATCTTGAGAATCGTGTTTATCTATATACAATACTTCGTTATCATCCTCAATGACCAAATGAACGGTTTGGTTGATTTCTTGAGATAACTGACGAATCATACTTTTAGCAACATTTAAAAAATCTATATTTTGTACTCTTCTATTTCCTAATTGAAATAATTTTAAAGAAATACGGTATTTTTTTGTAGTTGCATCTTTTTCAATATATCCATTTTCAAGTAAAGAGTTCACTAAGCGATGTGTAGTTGCTTTATGCAGCTGCACTTTTTCACTTATTTCCATTAGACTTAAATTGTCATAATTGGAAAGAATCTCCAAAATAGATAAAGCTCGATCTATGGTTTGTACTTTACCTGGGGAATTATTAGCCATATTATTACTCCTTTAAAAAATTATGGGTTGCTGTTTAACCGGTTCCAAATCTTAACAAGTTTTATTATATGAGATAACTTTTCAATGTACAAGTTGATGGAAAGAAATAAACGTAAATTTTGAAACGAATAATTCTACATTTGAACTAATTGTGACAATAAGAGGTAATATCAGACTAGAATAAATACAACTAGACCTCTTGTATACTTTTTCGGATGAAAAACCTTGTCTTATATTGTGAAAAAATAATTAGTATAAAAGATGGACAAGAGAAAACGTTGTTATTCATAGTACATAACTAAAGAAAACCATTATACAAGATAGTAAAGTACGATTAACAGAATTTAGAATAATTTTCTGCTAATTTGTTCAAAACAGCACAATAAAGTGAAAAGACGTTCTCTCTCAAACTGCTAACATATGTAAATTTTCTATACCAATTAAAATAGGGATAAAGAAATCGGAACTCTGTAAAAGCTGAAAAAACATTGAAAAATGAGAAATTAATGAAAAAATACGGCAAAATGTTTCGTAAAACCGAAAGTTGTTTCATAATGTGGAACTAGATGCTGAAGTATGATACTTTTTTTATGCGAAGTAATCTACAAAAGTCAATTGAAAGCGATGGCATATTGTTAAAATGACCTGAATAAGTTCAATCGAGTTTGTAAGAGAAGCACAATATTAGTTAGAGGTGGTAAGGAATAAAGTAAGAATGCTGGATGCAATGGATACGCAGATGACGAAGTATTAATGGTTGGAGATGCTCCTGGAGATCTTTCTGCAGCGCTTAAAAACAGTGTCTTGTACTACCCGATTTTATTTGGAAAAGAATCCTTCTCTTGGAAACGTTTATCAAGTGAAGCAGCTCCACGCTTTACAAATAAAACCTATACAGGCGAATACCAAGATTCAGTTATTCAAGAATTTGATGAGTTATTGAAACAATATTCTTAATTCGAAGTAAAGTTTTGACCGAAACTGTAATTACTTTAAGGAGGATTCAATAAAATGGCGAAAGTAGATTTAACAGCAAAACCGTACAACTTAAACGAAGAACAAATCAAATGGGTAAACGACACAATCGCTGGCATGTGAGACGAAGAAAAAGTTGGACAATTGTTCACGAACTTATTCTTTTTCGGAGAAGATAAATTCAGCGGGAACACGTTGACGAATAAAGAAATCTTAGAAAAATACCACATTGGAGGAGCACGTTACCAAGGTGGTACGGCTAAACAAGTTCAAGAATTGATCAACTCGCTACAAAAAGATACGAAAATTCCTTTATTAGTAGCTGCTAACTGTGACGCAGGTGGTAACAGAGCTGCTAATGATGGTACGTATATTGCTTCTGGAGCACAAGTTGAAGCTTCTGGCGATACTACAGTGGGATACAATGCGGGATACGTTTCAGGACGTGAAGAAGCTGCAATGGGAGTAAACGTCAACTTTGACCCATGTGTGGATATCTTGAAAAACTGGAGAAACACGATCGTTAACACTCGTGCTTACGGTACGAACGCAGACGACGTGATCAAATACACTAACGCTTACCTTGAAGGTTTAGACCAAAGCGAAGTGATCAAATGTATCAAACACTGGCCTGGTGATGGTACTGAAGAACGCGACCAACATTTAGTATTAGGTGTCAATGAATTATCTGTTGACGAATGGGAAGATTCATTCGGACGCGTTTACCGCAACCACATCGACAATGGTGTTGAAATGATCATGGCTGGACACATTGCTTTACCGGAGTACCAAAAAGCTTTGGATCCAACATTGGAAGACAAAGATATCTTACCTGCAACATTAGCTCCTGAATTGATCGAAGACTTATTGAAAACTAAATTAGGTTTCAATGGTATGGTGATTACAGATGCTTCTCACATGTTGGGTATGACATCCGCTATGCGTCGTGAAGACTATGTTCCTAAAGCAATTGCTGCTGGATGTGACATGTTCTTATTCTTTAACGACATTGATGAAGACTTTGGATTCATGCTAAAAGGATACCAAAACGGTGTGATCACTGAAGAACGTATGACGGATGCTTTACAACGTGTTCTAGGATTGAAAGCTAAGTTAAACTTGCACACAAAACAAGCTGAAGGCACTTTATTAAAAGATGAATCTGAATTAGAAGTTGTTGGTAGCGAAGAACATTTACAAATGCGCGCTGATGCAGCTGATAAAGGAATCACTTTGGTAAAAGATACTCAAAACAACTTGCCGATCAGCCCAGAAACACATAAACGCATTCGTTTATACTTGCTTGAAGGTGAAAAAGGCGGAATCTACGAAGGTGGATCTGACGTAGCTCAAAAAATTACAGATGAGCTAACTTCTCGTGGATATGAAGTAACGTTAAACGATGGTTCTACACGTGTGAAAGGTAAAACGCTAGAATACCGTGAAAACGTTGATTTAGCTTTAGAAGTTTCTGATATTGTTGGTTATGGTGCACAAAACAACTACCGTATCCAATGGAGTACAGCAATGTCTAATGAAGTTCCTTGGTTCGTATACGAAGTACCAACTGTATTCGTATCTCTAAACTTCACGACTCATTTGCATGATGCAACAATGGTGAAAACATTTGTGAATGCATACCACAATAACGATGAAACAATCAAACAAGTCATCGACAAATTAGAAGGTAAATCAGAATTCAAAGGAACTCCAAACGAAAATGTTTGGGCTAATAAATGGCAAGCTAAACTATAATTAATTGCCTGTTTAAATTCTTTTCTTTCTTGCACGCACTCGACTAGCTTTGGCTAGTGGGGTACGTGTTTTTTTTGTATAGTTTTGGGATATTCATCTTCTAGCGTTAGTAAAGAAATTTCCTCCGGCCTACTGAGTTGCTTATGGTAAGTTAATGGACCGCAGTGAGCCGAAAAAAGTCTTAACCACCATATCTTTAAATTAGTTAACGGCATATGGTCCAAACCAGCTTCTCAACGACCATATCCTCAAACTCTTTAATCACATATGGTTCAAACCAACCTTTTAACTACCATATAATAAAAAAACCTCAACGATATGGTCCAACCTCCAATAAAAAGGCTCAATTGTAGCAATACACTTGGACGTAAGCCCGCAGTGTTTCCTTTTTTTTGCATCCTTTGTATGGCTATAAGCAACATCATATTCTTCCGGAAATTTCTAGAAATGCGTTTTTAAAAGGTTTAGATTAAAAAAACGTATTTTTTACTTACCAATGTCTAACGTTGTAAAACTTAATTTTGACAAGTTTACTTGTCAAATGTATAATTAACTTTGATAAGTAAACTTGGCAAAAATGGAGGAGAGAAAATGGATAAAGAGAAAATATTAGAGAAGTACCGCTCTGAAAAGAAAGACGAGGGAAAAGACTACGATAATGACTATTCAGACAACCAAGGTTTTTATGCTATGTGTTTTTTAGCAATACTGCTTATGACCTATCAAATTTTTAATGATTTGCCATTTGGAGACATTGCGGCACTCCTTTTTGCATTTATGGCTGTAGGAGGATTTTATAGGTATAAACTCAGAAAAGATAAAGGAGATTTATACTTTAGTCTATTCACTGGAATGGTAGGGCTGGCTTTTCTTATTTGGTATGTCGTACAAACTATATAAACTGGAGTAGTTATTATGGAAAAAGACGAATTAGTTTTAAAAAATACTATTAAACAGGCGAGAAAAGAAAAAGGTTTGTCTCAAAGAGAGTTAGCTGAAATCGTAGGAGTGTCCAGAAATACTATCAGCTCTATTGAAACCGGTCAATTTAATCCGACTGCAAAGTTAGCATTGATATTGTGTATTGCTCTAGATAAAAAGTTTGAAAGGTTATTTTATTTTTAACGGATGTGCCGACTTTATTCGGAAGGTATTTACTTTTAGTAAGTAAAATGATATGCTAAGTTAAATAAGAAGTCCTTCTTTAAAACTAAAATTTTACACATTAAGAAAGGAGCCAAAATAATGATTAGAGTATTGCCTCGTATTAATGAATTGGCTAAGAAAGCTAGAGTAAGTGGATTAACTAAAGATGAAAGAATAGAGCAAGCCACTTTAAGAGAGCAGTATTTGACTGTTATCAGGGGCTCCTCTAAAGAATTGCTTTTGAGCAGCACGGTAGTGGATATCCTAGGAAACGACGTTACGCCAGCCAAATTAAAACTGGCTCAAGGCAAACTGGATATCAAAGAAGAATGGCAAAAAAATCCCGATTCATTTTATGAATAAATAATGTCTACTGAATAATAAACTATGCTTATTCTGCTGCCTTTTACAACTAATGATTGATATAATAGATGCAAGGGTTTTTTATAGGATGTTAAACAAAACCTTGCACTTTTACTGAAATGAGGACA
>NZ_JBGQQW010000009.1:0-95252 GCF_045528485.1 Desemzia sp. FAM 23990 | reverse complement strand
GCCTTGGGCTTCCTTCAGATTCCACCTCACGGTGGACACCCTTGCCGTCAGCTATATGCTTACCACTGTCAGGTCGCATTCGGGACTTGCACCCGTTAGAGTTCGCCCATGCTGGGCGAACGAAAAACCTCTACTGTTATTAATTCTAGAATTAGCAGAGGCTATTTCTAAACGAATAAACGGTCAACTTGACCTAGTTTTTAAAGGTATCACTTCTATTTTTTATTTAATAAATAAGAAAAGTCTGTTTCGTCTTTCTTTACGATTAGAAGCAAACCATCACCTAAAGGCAGTAAGCTGGATTCTATAGAAGGATGTTTCATCACAACATCCAAGAAGAGATTCAATTTGCGGTGAATCGTACGTACTTTCCGTGGAATGTTTTCTTTAGGTTCTAGTATTGTACCGCCTTGAAGAACATCATCAACAATCAACATGCCCCCGACTTTTAGCAATCTCATACATTCTGGTAAAAAATCATAATACTTTGATTTGGCACTATCCATGAAAATAAGATCATACGGCCCTTCTAAAGTAGGAAGTATATCTGCTGCGTCTCCCTCCAACAATGTAACTTTATCGGTGATGCCTTGTGCTTCATAATTCACTTTAGCTTCTTGGAACATCTTTTCATAGCGATCAATAGTAGTTACTTGTCCCTTTTCTCCTACATGTTGAGCCATTAAACTAGACGAAAACCCAATCGCCGTTCCAATTTCTAAAATCTGCTTCGGTTTTAATTGTCCTAAAAGCAAATTTAAGAAAACAACTGTTTCATGCGGGATGATCGGGACTCTTCTTTCATGTGCGTCTTGTTCGATCTCACCTAATTTTCCCGCTAATGGTTTTTGTGCATTTCGTAAAAATTCTCGAACATCATTATTGATAACTGGTCGATCCATCATTTCATTCTGATTCATTATTTTTCCTACTTTCTTCAATTAATTGCATCATTTACTATTTGTCTGAAAAAATTATATCAAAAGAACTGTTTAGAAAACTGATAATGTGTTATTATCAAATTAAATAAAGGTTAAAGGAGAATAGCAAAATGCTCATTAAATCACTCTGTATCCCCAAAAAAAGTTTAACAACTGTTAATGAAGACGTCACACTTCAAGAAGCTATTGAGATCTTAGAAGAATCCGGCTATCGGTGCGTTCCTATCCTAGATGAGAGCGGTCAAATTTTCCGAGGCAATATTTATAAAATGCATATCTATCGTCACAAAGCCAACGGTGGAGACATGAATTTACCTGTAACTCATTTGTTAAAAAACGCTACTAAATACGTCCATTTGAATGACTCTTTCTTTAATATCTTCTTCTCGATCAAAGAACTGCCTTATATTTCTGTACTTGATTCTGATAATCATTTTTATGGTATTTTAACACATAGTTCTTTACTTTCCATGCTACAACAATCCTGGAGTATTGACAATGGAAGTTTTGTACTGACTATTGCTTCTGCTGGACAAAAAGGAGATTTGGCAAATATTTCAAAAATCATTAATAAATTTGCTTCTATCTCTAGTTGTATCACGTTAGATGTTGAACGTGAAGATTTGATTCGTCGTACGATCATTACTTTAGAACCTGGAGTAACTGAAGAGACCGTCAATCAAATTTCAACCGCTTTAGATAAAAAAGGATTCCGTGTCATTGAAAAAGAGAGTTTAAATAATTAATCTTTTGTTTTAATAGCCAATAGATTTTCTTTACTAGCAAAACATCCCTCAAAGACTGACCGGTCTTTAAGGGATGTTTTTTTAGTGGACTGTTGCGTATTTTTATTTGGTTTCTAATCGTTTAGAGAAATGGACTTTATCATCTAATACTTTCATTATCGGAGCACCCAAGCCCATAATAACCAATTCCCCAAAAGCAACTGAGGCATAATTCAACCAAAACGGCGCATTAAAAGCGAGTTTTAATTCCCAAGCAATAATTCCGGAAAAAAGGATAAACATTAAGGTATTGATAGCCATCTTAATCCATACATTTGTCGTTTTACGTGTCAGCAAAAGCATCGCACCCAACGAAATCAACGAATGCGCCGTTCCAAAGATGATGTCATACCACCCTAATGGTGAAAAAAGATTGGCGATAAAAACACCTGCTACGATTCCGATAATGTATTTACGGTTAAAAACCGCTAAATGGTTAAAAATTTCCGATATTCTGAACTGAACAGCTCCATACGCTATTGGAGCAATCACCGAAGTGACAGCTACATATAGTGCTGCGACAATGGCATTGATTACCATAGTTTTTACTTTCATCTATTTGTTCCTCCTAGTTTTTTTTCGTGGGATGGTCGACGAACCACGCTGTTTTCAACTTTATTATCATAACATCCCCTTTTTCAAAAAACAATGTCTTCCACACTCATTTAAACCAAAAAAGAGCCTCTCTCGCAAATGAAATTCATTTGCAAGATCGACTCTTTAGAATAAGTAGATTTAAGTTAAGTACTGAATTTGCTTACTAAACCAAGACTAACTTCAATAGCTTCATTGATTTCTTTCATTGTCGCATAATCTAAATGAGTTACTTTTTCCCGTAGTCTTTGTTTGTCTATTGTACGTATTTGCTCTAGCAACACCACTGAATCACGTTCTATGCCATGCTTTTCAGCTGAGATTTCTACATGGGTCGGCATTTTTCCTTTTTGTATCTTAGCAGTTATTGCTGCAACAATAACAGTAGGACTATAATGATTTCCTACATTATTTTGCACCACAAGCACTGGCCTCATGCCGCCTTGTTCTGAACCTACAACTGGGGATAAATCAGCGTAATATATGTCCCCACGTTTAACCATAGGTACCTCCTCCTGCAATACCTGCTAGTATTGGGAAAGGACTTCTTTCTCGCATTCTTCAAACTCATTACAAATATCAAGATTGATTCCAGCCATTTCCGCATAACCATTGCGCAGGGTATCGATTATATTTAGTTTTTCTTTAACAAATTTTGTCATAAAACAGCTTACTAGTTCTTTTTCTTCTAGTTCCTCCAAAGCGCAATATTCTTGTACTTGTTCGTAAAGATCCGCTTCTAATTGTATTTCAACAACTTTAAACTCTTTATTGCTCATGAATTTGCCTCCTAAAGATTACCAAGTACCCAATAAGCTAAAAAACCAAGCTTTAGCTTATAGTAACATGTAATCTAAAACATTAAAATAGGTTTTTCGAGAATCTATTTAATGTTCAAAACTCATTCACAAACTATTATTCTTAATGGACATATCTTCTTTTTACTCTTGATGAAATACCACAAGCTATTTCATAATGGATCGTATCCATTTTATCCGCAATTTCTTGCAATGTAATTTCTTCTTGTCCGCTTTTCCCTACCAAAACAACTTCAGTTCCAATAGGAGTTTCTTCTGGCAGTCGAATCATACATTGATCCATACAGATCCTTCCTACAATCTCGCAACGATTACCATTCACTAATACTTCTTGACCTTGTAGACCGCGAAGCCAGCCGTCTGCATAACCGATAGGAAGCGTCCCAATCCACTCTCCTTCTTCAGCTTGGTAAGTAGCTCCATAGCTGATAAAATCTCCTTGATGCATTTGTTTAACATGAATCAATTCGCTTTTCAATTGTAAGACTGGTTTTAATTGATACGGGGGGGGAATAAGATTACCTGAAGGATTTAAACCATACATTGCGATTCCAAATCGAATCAATTTCGATGAGTTGCTTGGATGATATAAAGTCGTAGCACTATTTGCAGTATGAACTATTTCAGGTAGTTTATCAAATGATTTGATTAAAACATTAAACCGTTCTTGCTGTTGAATAAACAGCGTATTGTCTTCACTATCCGCTGTTGCAAAATGCGTAAATACTCCTTCTAAAAAGAAGTGTTCACTTTTATGTATTTGTAGCTCCGACTCTTTAACTTCTTCTTCAGTTCTAAAACCGATTCTTCCCATACCGGTATCTAATGCGATATGTACAGCAACTGAACCTATGATGTTTTTCTGACGCAAAACGGATTCAGCTTCTTCAATCCAATCCAAACGCCCAATCGTCACACTTAATTGATTTTCCACAATAAGATCCGCATACTGTGGATCTACTAAACCTAAAATCAAAATCGGCTCCGTAACACCTGCTTCTCTTAATTCAACGGCTTCATCCAATAATGCCACACAAAAACCATCTACCTTTGCCTCTTGAGCTGTTTTTGCAACTTCTACAGCCCCATGACCATAGCCGTCAGCTTTTACTACTGCATAAAGTAAAGAAGCATCAGTCAAACGTTTTTTTTCTTGCTCTATATTCCAACGAATGGCGTCTTTGTCTACAACGGCAACTGTATTTCGGTATTCTCCTGCAACCAAGCTACTCTTCCTTTCCTATTCATTCAATTTTCCAACACTACTTGTGCCGCAGCAATTGAATCTGTATGGGTAATACTCAAAAAGACATTCCCATCAAATGGGCTCTTTGTAACTACAGGTTTGCCAGATGCATCAGGTAAGATCTCAATATCCTTAAAGCCCAACTTCCCAATCCCAGTCCCCATTGCTTTTGAATAAGCTTCTTTTGCCGCATATCGTCCTGCTAAAAACTCCATCTGTCTTTTCCCTTTTAACAAGGAAAAAATGTTATGCTCCTCCTCTGTTAAAACTCGTGATGAAAATGTGTTCTTTCTATTATACGCATTTTCGATCCGGTTTATTTCTGCAATATCCAATCCTATCCCTATAATCATGTTTAACTCCTTTGAAGCAGTCATTCTTGTTTTCTCTTTAGTATACACCTCTAAAGAGGCATTTGAATAGCAATAACACTTCCTATTTATAGTATTTTATTATTTCTTAATAAATCCATTTTTACACTTCTATTGTTTTTCTGTCATCGTTAAAATGCAAAAAAGAGAACAGAAAATCTGCTCTCTTTTGCGTACGGATAGATTATTTTTGACGAATCGTGAAGTCACGTTTACCGTTTCCTGAACCACGACGGTCGCTTTTTTTCTTATCTGATGAACCTGATGAACCTTGGCGTTTGTCTGAGCTATAACGTTTTTCGCCACTGCGGCTGTTGCCACCACGACGATCGTTACGTTTTCCGCCACCACGACGGTCTCCGTAGTTTTTGCCTTTTGAACGACTACGGGCTGCACCGCCGCCACCTTTATGAGACTTGCTTGGCAATGGACGTTCTGGAGTGATTTTCACTGGAATTTCAGTGGAATCTTTAATCGTACTCTTCAAGAATGCTGCAGCTAAATCTTCAGCTGAGAATTCTTCCAATAGAGTATGAGCAGCTTTTTCGTACCGTTCCAAGTCATTTTTATCGATCAATTCTTGGATTTGATCCATTGCAGCTTTGATTTGTCCTTTGTATGCTTCAGCATCTGAAGGTGGACGCAATGGTGTCATTGCTTTACGAGTTAAGTTTTCGATCGTACGCAGGTAACCCATTTCATTTGGTGTAATGAAAGATACAGACATACCTTCTTTACCTGCACGACCAGTACGGCCGATACGGTGAACATAACTTTCAGGATCTTGAGGAATGTCAAAGTTGTAAACATGAGTTACACCTGAAACATCTAGTCCACGAGCTGCTACGTCAGTAGCTACTAAGATATCTACTCTACCTGATTTGAAAGCTTTTAATACACTCATACGTTTTTGTTGAGAAAGGTCGCCGTGGATTCCTTCAGCACGGTATCCGCGCATTTCCAATCCTCTAGCGATTTCGTCCACGCGTCTTTTAGTACGACAGAAAATGATAGACAATTCTGGTGTCTGAACGTCGAACAAACGAGTCATGATATCGAATTTTTCGAAATCTTTACATTTCACGAAGTATTGATCGATCAATGCACTTGATAATGTTTTTGTTTTGATTTGAACGTGTTCAGGATCTTTCATGAACTTAACGCCAATACGTTTGATGGCAGATGGCATTGTTGCTGAGAACAATAATGTTTGGCGTGCAGCTGGAGTTTCTTGAATAATACTTTCGATATCTTCAATGAATCCCATGTTTAACATTTCATCTGCTTCATCAAGAACCAATGTTTCTACATTGTTTAATTTCAATACTTTACGTTTGATTAAATCCAATAAACGTCCTGGAGTTCCAACGACAATATGTTGTCCGTCTTTTAATCCACGGATTTGGCGACTAATGTCAGCTCCACCGTAAACAACTTGAACTTTGACTTTTTTATCGCGGCTCAAACGGAATAGTTCTTCTTGTGTTTGAATAGCTAATTCTCTTGTTGGTGCGATAACTAATCCTTGAACATTGTGGTTTTTGTTATCGATTTTTTGCAACATTGGTAAACCAAAAGCAGCTGTTTTACCAGTTCCTGTTTGAGCTTGTCCAATAACGTCTTTTCCTTCTAATGCCAATGGAATGGTTTGTCCTTGGATAGGTGTTGCTTCCTCGAATCCCATTCTTTCGATTGCTTTAAGCAAATCTGGTGCTAATCCTAATTCTGAAAATTTCAACTAATTTTCCTCCCGTATTTTTGAAAACCGAAAGAGAGTTTTTGCAAAAAAAAACAGGTTTTTCGTTGATCTTCATCAAGGACACCTGCTATGGTCAGTCTTTATAAAATCCTGGCAACTGAGCTCTGTTGTTACCAGCAGTTTCTTCTCATATCAAAGGCTTGTATTTACAAGCTACTTATTTTCTGCGTTTCTGAGCTACTTAAACCCTCAGTGTTTTCATTACTTTTATTTATTGCCGGTTCGCAACTTGTGTAATATTACCATGTAAATGCTTATTTGGCAACAAATTTAACCGGAGTATCCAATGAACACGTTTCCTTATTAAATGAAAGGGGTTCAATAGACACATCCGGTTCTTATTTTATTCTACTCTGCTTTCAGTGCTTCAACCACTGATAATAAATCAGTTCCAAAACTAGATTTGATCAAAATATAATCATCTAACGCTAATTTTTGTTTTACTTCTTCTATTAAAGGGTGTTTGTCTCCTGTAAAGTGATGGATATTTTCTTTGGCAAATCGTCCTTCACTCAGCAAAGCTTCTTGTAATACTTTCATTTCCGCTCCATATAAATAAACTTCATTGATTTTAGTTGGATCCAAAGCCTCTTTGACACTGACATGCAATTCTTCTGACAAATCGCCCAGTTCCAGCATGTCCCCTAAAACAACGTATTTTTTTCCATTGCTTTCTAATTGACTGAAATTTTCGATGACCAGTTTCATAGCTGTTGGGTTTGCATTATAAGAATCATTCAAAATCATACTTCCATTGATTCCTTTATCCCACTCCGTACGATTCTTAGTCAATTGAAACTTAGCCAAAGGCGTGTAACTTTCCTTAACTGGGATATCCAGTGCCATACCCGCTGTTAAAGCAGCTAGAGCATTATTGACATTGTAAGTACCCAAGACAGGAATTTTCACTTCAATAGATGAATCTACGTTTGTAACAAATGACGTCTCGCGCATTTGATTTTTCACTTGTAACGGATAAATATCATTTGACTCTTTGGTACCGAACGTTTTTCGTTGAATCCCTTTTAATTTTTTTACTCTTTCTTCCAATAATTCTTCTTCTCCCGGATAAATCAGTAAGCTGTTTTCTTTCATCCCTGACGTGATCTCCATCTTTGCATCTGCAATATTGGCGCGAGAACCTAGAAACTCGATGTGTGATTCTCCGATCATCGTAATGATGGCAATATCTGGTTCTGCAATTCGAGAGAGGACTTCGATTTCTCCTTTGTCGCTCATACCCATTTCTAAAATCACTACTTCTGTGTCAGCAGGCATGCTTAAAATTGTAATCGGAAGTCCTATTTGGTTATTAAAATTGCCTTGGGTCTTATAAACACAGTAACGGCTGGACATAACAGCATCGGTCATATCTTTCGTGGTCGTTTTCCCGTTGCTTCCTGTAATAGCGACCACTTTAGGACCCACTTTTTTCAAATAATAATGGGCTAATTCTTGTAACGCGATTAATGTATCTTCTACTAGAATTACCGGAAAATCTGCTGGTGCATCTTCCAAAGGAGCACTCCATAATGCAGCTTTTGCACCATTCTCGATTGCGCTTTGGATAAACTGATGTCCATCGCTCTCTCCAATCAATGGAACAAATAAAGAACCGGAAACCATTTTTCGAGTATCAAAGCCAACTGCTGTAATTTCCACATTATCCCATTTGCTTGTGTCGTTTAAACTCTTTAAAGCTTGGGCAGTTTCTTTTACTGATAAAGAAATCATTGTTATTCCTCCATAAAAAAAGAGGCTGGACTGAAAATGCATAGTCAAGCCCCTTTAGCCTATTATTTTTCTTTTACTTCATTGCATCATAATTTTTTTGTTGAAACCCTTGGCGTTCTTCAAACCGTTTCAAGGCTAATTGAATCAATTCTTCCACCAAGTCGCCGTAATGCAAACCTGTATTTTTCCACAATAATGGATACATACTATATGCAGTAAACCCAGGCATTGTATTGATCTCATTTACAAAAATCTCTCCATTATTGGTTAGGAAGAAGTCGCAACGACTTAATCCATTTCCATCAATCGCTTGGAACGCACGAACTGCGTACGACCTTAATTTAGCGGTCAGCTCTTCGGTTAAAGCAGCTGGTATTTGCATTTGCACTTCATTGCTGATGTATTTTGATTCATAATCATAAAAATCTACATCTTTCAGTAATTCTCCTGGGACAGATGTATGAATGTCATCATTACCCAATAAAGCTACCTCAACTTCTCGCGCTTCTTCGATACCCTGCTCGACTACCACTCTGCGATCATATTGGAAGGCCTGACGAACGGCTTCTTCCAGTTCTTCACGATTAGTGGCTTTATTGATTCCTACGCTGGATCCCATGTTTGCTGGTTTAACATACATCGGATAAATCAATGAACCTTCACAACGAATAAAGACTTGTTCCCGCTGGTTTTCCCAATCAAATTTAGTGATCGGTTCATAAGGTACCTGGGGCAGTCCCGCTTGATGGAATAAGTGTTTTGTAACAATCTTATCCATACCGGCAGCGCTGGCTAACACTCCAGCCCCAACATAAGGCATATTCAACACTTCAAATAAACCTTGTACAGTTCCATCCTCTCCATTCGGCCCGTGAAGAGCTGGGAAAATGACGGCATTTTCTTCTTGGATCTCGCTCGGTTTAATCAGTTGGCCGGTTGATGATACAAGATCATCTTTCGTAAATCCTTTTTGTTCTGATGGTTCCATACGCAACGCTTTCGCTGACGTAATTTCATCCGCTTGGTGTACAATCGGTCCTCGAATCCATTGGCCAGTTCGAGTAATGTAAATGGGTTCCACTTCATAATATTGATAATAAATTTCTTGAATGATAGAGTATGCAGTCAATATAGATATGTCATGCTCTGCACTTTTCCCACCATATAAAAGAAAAATTTTCATTATTGTTCCTCCACGTTTCGGACTTATCATTATAAATCAGTTATTAGCGATAATTCAGCTGTAATTGTATCATATTTCAATTTAGAATCCTAGGTTTCCTGGGCGTTAAATATTTGTGACACAATGCCCTTTTTATGCTGTCCGATACTTCTTTCAGCTAGTAGTCCTTACTTTTACAAACTTGGAGCCAAAGGTTGCAATTCCTTGATTGACCACTTTTGTTCTTGGTGATCATAAAGCACCAAAGACATTAACTCGCTTTCTTTCATTTGGGATTGCAAATTTCGAACTCGATCTTCTA
This sequence comes from Desemzia sp. FAM 23990, assembly GCF_045528485.1. Classification (NCBI taxonomy): domain Bacteria; kingdom Bacillati; phylum Bacillota; class Bacilli; order Lactobacillales; family Carnobacteriaceae; genus Desemzia; species Desemzia sp. FAM 23990. The sequence continues at coordinate 85,520 of NZ_JBGQQW010000009.1, read as the reverse complement.
CTAAGTAAACCCCTATTTCTGAAACAGTGTCTCGAGAAGTTATTTTCGAAAAAGACAGCGCAGCACCTTCTCTCAACAGAGGTGTCAGTTCATGGGTCAGTTCAAGTGGAATGGTTTCGATTTTTTTCGGTTTTTTAAATAGAATCCGTTTTTCATTGACACACTCATTTACTCGATTCGTAATTTCCCGAGCAAAAAAATCATAAAATAAATTTAAATCACGACAGTAAATTTTTGTAAAGCCATCTGCTAAGGTAAGTACGATAAAGTTATTTTGCAGCTTGTAATAGAAAGGTGAGTGCAGCGAAGTATAAGCATGTGCAACATAAAGCAATTCAGAGATTTCTACAGGTGTTAATTCGTGTAATAAATCCAAGCTTTGAAAATCAATCCATTTGCCCAGTTTTTTAATGTATGTGTGGTAAGCTTCACTAGTTAAAAATTCTTCCACTTTTTGTGCTCCACGAATTACCCGAAAGCCCGTATGAGAATCGTATTCGCCGGTGTCTTTTGCAGCATTCAGCAACAATAAATTCTTCAGTGGTTGTTGTATAATGTCCTTATAACCTGAAAAGCTGACCCCTTTGTTCAAAACTGAATTAGAGACGCTGTCCAAGTGGACATAAATAAAATCGTTTTCCACAATACATTCTCCTCGTGTTATAGTCATCTTTATTGTACTACAAAATTCCTCTCATACTGTATCAATATGATGAAAATAACGTTACAATCTCGCTTAAGTCTGTCCGTCAATTTTATTTTTAAGTCAAAAAAAACTCTTCGAAAAAGTTTCGAAGAGTTTTGACCAATCATCACAATAAAGGATAGTTGATTTATTTTTCTTTGTTTGTATCTGCAAGACCATATTTCTTGTTGAAACGGTCCACACGTCCATCTGCTTGAGTAAATTTTTGACGTCCAGTGTAGAACGGGTGAGAATCAGAAGAAATTTCAACACGGATTAATGGATATGTGTTTCCATCTTCCCATTCAACTGTTTCATCTGAAGATTTAGTTGATCCTGATAAAAATTTGTACCCTGTAGTTGTATCCATAAATACAACTTGATTATATCCTGGATGGATTTCTTGTTTCATAGTTATATCTCTCCTTATGCCCTGGATCATTTGCTGAACCAGAGTTATTCGCTGTTTTTTTCACAACAATAGCATATTATCATGTTTAGCAGATGATTGCAATTAATTTTTCTGACCTTGATTAAGAGTCTTTTACTTTACTCCATCGCAATGCTATCGACGATTATTCCGATAGTTTTTAGGCTGGGCCAATGCTGAAGCCGAGAAAGTGTCAAAGAACTCATTATTTGTTTTCGCTTTTCTTAAAGCTCGAATAAATTGATCCGTAAACTCTAAAGATTCTCCCGTCATTGCATGACGTACTTTCCAAATCGACTCTACGCGACTTCCGCTAAGCAACAATTCTTCTTTTCGAGTTCCAGATTTTTTGATATCGATTGCCGGAAAAATACGTCTTTCCGCCAATTCTCTTGAAAGATGCAGTTCAGAGTTCCCAGTCCCTTTAAACTCTTCATAGATAATATCATCCATACGGCTTCCTGTATCGACTAAAGCGGTAGCCAATATCGTTAAACTTCCACCTTCTTCAATATTACGAGCAGCCCCAAAGAATTTTTTAGGTTTGTACAAAGCAGCTGGATCGATACCACCGCTTAATGTCCGTCCACTTGGAGGAATGACTAAATTATAAGCTCTTGCTAAACGAGTGATGCTGTCCATTAAAATCACTACGTCTCGCTTATCTTCCACCAACCGCATAGCTCTTTCAAGAACAAGTTCCGAAACACGGACATGATTTTGAGGCATTTGGTCAAAAGTAGAAGATACGACTTCACCTTTAACCGTACGTTCTAAGTCAGTCACTTCTTCTGGTCGTTCATCGATCAGCAATAAAATCAGTTCGACATCTGGATAATTCTCTGCAATTCCATTAGCAATGTCTTTCAGCAAGACTGTTTTACCAGCTTTTGGCGGTGCAACTATTAATCCACGCTGTCCAAAACCAACTGGAGAAACGACATCTATGATCCGAGTAGAAACCTTTGTTTGAGCTGTTTCTAAGACAATCTGTTTGTCTGGATAAAGAGGTGTCAGGGCTGGAAAATGTGACCGTTCTTTTGCATCTTCAGGATTCTTATCGTTTACTAAGTTAACGTGCATCAAACCATAATATCGTTCAGATGGTTTAGGAGGTCTAGCTTTACCTGAAACTTTGTCTCCATTTCTTAAACCAAAACGTTTGATTTGAGAGCCGGAAATATAAATATCTTCTTTACTAGGTGTGTAGTTGATTGGACGTAAAAACCCAAAATCTTGTTGGTCCATAATATCCAGTACACCTTCTACAATAAAGAAGCCTTGTTTCTCCTCCTGTGCACGAATAACTGCTAAAGAAAGCTCTTTTTTATTCATTTGGCTGTAATAGGGAATTTTTAATGCTTTAGCATATTGGTAAATTTCCTTTAGTGTTTTGCTTTCTAATTCCTTCAATGTTAAGATCTCATCCATAAATTTGCCCCTCACTCCAGTCTTTTATTAAAATGAGTTGCGCATGGCAGACTCTCTATGACTTCATTTTTCTTTTAGTTGGGAAAAAATGAGGTCTACAAAAGTCTAAGCGCCATACGCCACGCTCTGCTCTCTATTTAAACGAGCTGCGAAGAGCAGCCTTCCTATGATTTCGTTTTAACTTGTTATTGGCAAAAAACGCCAATGACAAGTTAAAATCGAACTCTACGGAAGTCTAAACGCTCTTCTCTGCTCTCTATTAAATGAGCTGTGCAAACCAGTTCTTCTATGAGTTCGATTTTCAGTTTTTATTGGGAAAAGCACCCAATTAAAACTGAAAGTCGAACTCTACGAAGGCCTAAACGGTTTGTTCCGCTCTCTATTCTTCTATCATTTCAATATCTGCTCCGAGGTTGGTCAGTTTTTCTATGATATGATCATAACCTCTGAGGATATTTTCAACGCCAGTGATGATCGTTGTTCCTTGAGCCATTAATCCGGCAGTAACTAAACATGCTCCTGCTCTTAAATCACTCGCTTCAACTTCCACACCAGTTAATTCGTTTGGACCCTCTAAGATAATAATATCACTTTCTACTCTCGCTTTGGCACCCATACGCACTAATTCCGGAATATGTTTAACTCGTTTAGGATAAATCGTATCTTTGATGATCGATTCTCCGCCTGCTTTAAGCAGTAAAGGAGTAAGAGGTTGTTGCAAATCTGTTGCAAATCCAGGGTAAGGTACAGCTTTGACAGAAACAGGTTTTAAGTCAGTCGCTTCTTTAACACGCACGCTGTCTTCTCCAATTTCCATCGGTACGCCCATTTCTTCCATTTTTGCTAATAGACCTTCAATGTGTTCTACGATAACGCTTTGTACAAGAACATCTTTCCCAACTGCTCCAGCCATGGCTAGGTAGGTACCTGCTTCAATACGATCTGGAATAATCGTATGACGACAGCCATGCATTTCTTCGACACCTTCGATACGAATTACATCCGTACCTGCTCCACGTACTTTAGCTCCCATATTATTCAATAAAGTAGCTACATCAATAATTTCAGGCTCTCTGGCTGCATTTTCAATAATGGTTTTGCCTTTTGCCTTAGCCGATGCCAACATTACATTAATGGTGGCTCCGATAGACACGACATCCATATAAATCCGCGTTCCAGTCAATCCTTCTTCTGAAGTTTTTAAATACATAGCTCCCATTTCATTGTCTACAGTAGCTCCTAAAGCTCTAAAACCTTTTAAATGTTGATCGATTGGACGAGGACCTAAGAAACAACCTCCAGGTAAACCAACAACACCTTTTCCAAACTTAGTTAATAAAGCACCCATAAAATAATAAGAAGCTCTTAAACTTTTTATTTTACCATTGGGCATCGGAATCGAAATCATTTCTGTGGGGTCTACCACTAATGTAGAACCATCAAAATTCGTTTTTACATTCATATCATTTAATATTTCAATCAATGAGTGCACATCTTGAATATCAGGCACACCTTCTAACGTTACCGGTGAGTCTGCAAGAATTGTAGCTGGGATCAACGCGACAGTACTGTTTTTAGCTCCACTAATGGTGATTTCTCCAGACAATTGTTTACCACCACGGACGACAATTTTTTTCATTTGTTTCATTACCTCACTTATAGTTATACGTTCGTTTTATTTTTTTGGATGATCAATCTAGTTCTATTCAATAAGGATCACACGATTTTCGTTTTCTTAGTAACTCTCTTGACAGCATAATACCCTTACTCTATACATAAAAATTGGAAGACCACAATCAAAAAAAGATTCTTCGCTAAATCTCTTCTCACTCTGATAAATGATATTACTCTAACTACTTTTGTAGTTTTGTTGTTCAGTGCTATGAGAAATGAGATCAATGAAAATAAAATTGGTGACTAGCGAGGATTCAGCGAATCTGGCCACTTAGAAAAAAGTGCTCTTTGATACGCTGCTTTTAAGGATGTATGCTCTCCTGTTCAGTTTTATGGCAGTATAAAAAACTGTAAGACATTAGCACTATTCTACTACATCGCACCTTATCTGACAACTATTATAGACCAAACAAACGCTTCAAACGGAAAGTTGAAACAACTTTAACCAAGAAAATATTTTTGTCATATCCTGTCATCGCTGTGTTATATAGCGGCAGAGGTCAAAAGCAACGAAATAGTGTCTAAAAAATGATCATAGTCAGCTTTTTTTCAACAAAAAAACCTTCTCCCGAAGGAAAAGGCATTAATCATCTATTTAAAGTCATGCATTAAGCTTGGCCAGATGAACCAAATTCACGCATTTTTGCTTTTGTTGTTGCAGTAATATCTTCTTTACCTGGTCCAACAATTTTACGTGGGTCGTAAACTGTCGCATTGTTTGCGATAACTTCACGAGTTTTCTTAGCCCAAACTTGTTGTAATTCAGTATTAACGTTGATTTTAGTGTGGCCGTATTCAATAGCTTTTTTAATTTGGAATTCTGGAATTCCTGATCCACCGTGTAATACTAATGGAGCACCAGTTAATTCAGAGATTTCTTTCATTTCATCAAAACCTAGTACTGGTTCGCCATCGTAATCCCCATGTACAGAACCTAGTGCTGCTGCTAATGCATCAATACCAGCTTCTTCAACCATACGTTTGCATTCTTGAGCGTCTGCATATAAAACTCCGCCTGTAACGCCATCTTCAGTACCACCAACAGACCCAACTTCAGCTTCAACTGAAGCGCCTTTTGAATGAGCATATTCTACAACAGATTTTGTTGCTGCAATATTTTCTTCAATTGGGAATTTTGAGTTATCGATCATTACTGAAGAAAATCCAGCATCGATAGCTGCAGTACAGTTTGCTAAAGACGAACCATGGTCTAAGTGCAACGCTACTGGAACTGTGATTTCCATAGTTTCCATTAAAGCTTCCACCATAGCTGCTACTACTTTAAAACCGCCCATATATTTTGCTGCGCCTTCTGAAACCCCTAAAATTACCGGTGATTTTTCTTCTTGTGCAGCAGTCAATACAGCTTGAGTCCATTCTAAATTGTTGATGTTGAATTGACCAATTGCGTAGTGACCTTTCAACCCTTTTTGTAACATATCTGTCATGCTTACTAAACGAGTCATACTTTGTTGCCTCCTCAGAGATATCTTTGTGTGCTAATGAACTTAGCCGACGCTCCAATTGTACCAGACTCTAACTTATTTTTCCATGAAAATTGAAAAAAATAACGTGTTTTCATTATGTCTATTTAAAATAGACAATTAGTCTCACTACTTTTCTCTGCAAAAAAACTCTCTATTCCTTTTTGAATAGAGAGTTTTTTGTGCCATGGGTTAAAGATGGGACCTAACGAAGATTAGAAATCTTCTTCATCTTGTTCGTCATCTTCATCTTCAATCAATGTTAAATCGCCTTCTACACCATCCGGCAATTCATCTTCTTCGTCATCGTCTGCTCCTAAAGCTGTCAAGTCTTCTTTGTATTCGCCAAGGTCTTCCTCATCTTCCTCATCAATCAAGACACCATGATCAGATACATCTACACGTCCACCATAAACAGTTCCTTTGTCGTCCTCTTCTTCATCTTCTTCAACGACTTCTTCTTCTTCGTATTCGTCAGAGTCTTCAGGATCATCTGCATTGTAATCAATTTCGTCACCATAAGCAGTTTTAGCTTTTTTACGACGGCGTGGTCTTTCGTCTTCGTTATCATTATCATGAGTTAATTCTTCATCAATAGAATCGATTGGATACCATGAACGTAATCCCCAGCGGTTATCTCCAAGGGAAATAAAACTACCATCAATATTTAAGTTTGTATAAAATTGCGGCATTTCTTTTTCAACTTTTTCATCTGTTAAATCTAAGTAATCGATAATTTCTTTCAACAAATCCGTGAAATCCATGACTTCACCTGTTTGTTCCAAAATAGCATGAGCAACTTCAATCATTGACAATTCACTTCTAATTTGTCCATCAAATTGTGTTAGTTCCATTAAAGTTCCGTCCTTTCAAGAGTCTACTCTCTATCTTACAATAGTTAAACAGTAAAAAGCAATTGTAAATTGTATTCTCCTAACTTTTCTTTTCCCATAAACAAATCGTATCCGATAAATACCTTCCCGGAGAAAGGATTGTCTGTGTAGCTGATCTGCAATTGACGGGTCACCGTGTCTACATAAACTCCGCCTTGTGGAGTACGATAAAGCGTCTCATAGCTTTTTCCTTGCTCAAATTTTAATCGAGTGGTCATTTCGCCTTTACGCGTTAAAGTAACGATACCATTCGGTTCAATTTTAAATGTGACAGGAATTCGTCCTTGCTCCTCATAGTTTTCCTCATAACGTATATAATACGAGCCACCCATTTGAACAACTTTTCCTTTTTCATCGAAGAAAAATTTTTCTGTATCATTATTTTGAGTGATAGCTGTCTCAACGTGTATTTTTGCCGGCATTCCTTTTGTTAAATCCATTTTTTCACCTCTAGCAGTTTTCTATCTGTCTGGTTTTGACACCTTACTTCATCAAGTCTCTTCTATTTTAGCATAGAAATCTCTCTTACTTTACTATATTCTCTTAATGAATGATTTTCCATAAATAAAATCCTTCCAAGTCTTTGCGTTTATTTCCCTATTTCTAACACTCATTTGGTATAATAATGGCAATTAGACTATTAACTAGTCATTTTATATGGATGGCTGATAAAGATTGGAGTACGTCAAACGCATGACTTCTTTAAAAACAACCGATTATATTGCTCAGCAATCGTTTCTTCAATACGATGCTGAAACAATGCCTTTTAAAAATCAAACCCTTTCCCATTTCGCTTTAGCAGATGCTCTACTGATAGCTGCAGGAAAAAATCAGGAATCGATTATCCATTTTTGGCCGACTTCGAATTTAATTATTTTAGGAATGATGGACACAAAATTGCCCTTTTTCAGCAAAGCTTTAGCGGTTTTGAAAGATGCCGGAGCAGATTATATCGTCCGCAACTCCGGGGGATTAGCTGTGGTGGGCGACGAAGGGGTGCTCAATTTCTCCATTATTTTACCTGAACGCGATAACCAACGCATCCCGATTGATGAAGGCTATTCTATCATGCTATTGCTGGTTCATTTAGCCTTAAAACAATACGGAAAGACAATTGAAGCCTATGAAATTGAAGATTCTTATTGTCCCGGAGACTTCGATTTGAGTATCGGCGGCAAGAAATTTGCCGGCATCGCACAACGTCGAATAAAAAACGGGATTGCTGTTATGATTTATATCAGTGTAAATGGAAACCAGACTAAGCGAGCTGAATTGATCCGCGACTTTTATCAAGTTGGTTTACAAAATGAAACAGTGAAATGGCATTACCCCAACGTTGATCCGCAAGTCATGGCCACCTTGGAAGATCTCCTGGAGGTCACTATGACACTCAGCGATATGAAAGAACATATTTTAAAAGCTTTATCTGAAATGAATAGTACTGTTTCTAAAGGAATTTATTCAAATGAGATCATGGAAGAATACGAAACAGCTTTTCAAAAAATGATCCGCAGAAATGAACAAATGCTCCAAGACAAACTAGACAGGAGGCTGTTGGATGAACCTAATGTATGAAACCAATCAGTTATTACCAATGGAACAAGTTTTTAGAGATCCGGTTCATGATTATATTCATGTTCAGCACCAAGTTATCCTAGATTTGATCAACACAAAAGAATTTCAACGTTTGCGCCGTATCAAACAATTAGGGACCACCTCTTTCACTTTTCATGGCGGAGAACATTCTCGCTTTGGTCATTCCCTTGGAGTCTATGAGATCACGCGCCGCATTTGTGACAAATTCTTGCGTAATTATGCTATGAAAAACCCTGGAGATGGTGGCTGGGATGACAATGAACGATTGGTTGCACTGTGTGCGGCACTCTTACACGATATCGGACATGGCCCTTACTCACACACTTTTGAAAGTATTTTCCATACTGATCACGAAGAATTGACGGTGGCGATTATTCTTTCACCAGAAACCGAAGTCAACCAAGTATTGTCTCGTGTCAGTTTAGACTTTCCTGCAAAAGTAGCCAGCGTGATTGAAAAAACTTACCCTAACCCTCAGGTCGTGCAATTGATTTCCAGTCAGATCGACGCTGACCGGATGGATTACTTGATACGAGATGCTTATTTTACCGGAGTCAATTACGGCACTTTTGATTTGACCCGTATCTTGCGTGTAATCCGACCTTATAAAGACGGGATTGCTTTTCAGATACAAGGAATGCATGCTGTTGAAGATTACATCGTCAGCCGCTATCAAATGTACATGCAAGTTTATTTCCACCGTGTCTCTCGGGGGATGGAAGTTATTTTGGACCATTTACTGAAACGAGCTAAAACAGTCTACGAAAATCCAGAAGTTACCTTTAAACACAGTTTTTCTCTATTGGTACCCTTTTTTAAAGAAGAGTTCACTTTGAAAGACTATCTGGCTTTAGATGATGGTGTTTTAAATACGTACTTTACATTATGGCGTGACGATCAAGACCCTATTTTAAGTGATCTGGCATCGCGCTTTTTAGACCGGAAACCTTTTAAATCAGTCACTTTTTCAAAAGAAACCGATACAGATATTCTGGATAAGCTGAGTGAGTTGATTCAAAAAGCTGGTTACGACACAGAATACTACACAGCTGTCAACAATAGTTACGATTTACCATACGACTTTTACCGTCCCGAAACAGACAATGAAATCACTCAAATCGAATTGATCTATCCTGATGGAAGTTTTATCGAATTGTCTCAAGCCAGCGCTCTGGTCACTTCCATCGCTGGAAAAGAATACGGCGACGAACGTTTTTATGTCCCGAAAGAGTTTCTAAAACCGGACAAATCAATGGAAATCACATTGTTTGAAGAATTGTATGCAGGCTTTTCGCGCTACCTTAAAAATGGAGCTGTTTACCATCCAACCGACAATAATTAAAAAAGGAGTTTTATTTTGTGAAAATCTCATTAATTGCCCTAGATTTAGATGGTACCTTATTACTCCCTGATAGAACCGTATCACCAAAAGTAGCTGAGACTCTGGCTATTGCCCAATCAAAAGGCATCAAGCTTGTTCTCTGCTCTGGAAGACCATTGCCCGGCGTATTACCGCTATTGGAAGAATTGGACTTGCAAAACGAAGGCGGCCACGTCATTACTTACAACGGCGCTTTAGTTCAGCAATCAAATGATGGGAAAATCCTTGCTCACCATACAATGGACTATGCAGATTTTCTTGAAGTAGATGGACTTGGTCGAGAGCTGGGTATTCATTGTCACGCAGTAAACGACACTGGAGTGTATACGACCAATAAAGATATCAGTTACTACTCTGTAAGAGAATCTTTCTTAACCACCGTTCCGCTTCGTTATCGTACAGCTGAAGAAATGGATCCCTCGTTATTGATCAGTAAAATCATGTTTGTTGATCCCAAAGAGATTTTAGAAGAAGCTATTTCTAAAATTCCGTCAGCATTCGCTGAAAAATATACTTTATTGAGAAGCGAAGACTTTTTCTTAGAAGTATTGAATAAATCTGCTAGTAAAGGACAAGCACTCAGAGATTTGGCAGCTATTCTGAATATTCCCAGAGAAGAAATCATGGCGATTGGCGACAATGGAAATGATTTGGATATGTTGGAATTTGCTGGAATGGGAGTGGCTATGGGTAACGCTTCTCTGGCGGCTAAAGAAGCCAGCGATTACGTCACAGACAGCAACGCTCATGATGGTGTAGCAACTGCTATTGAAAAATTTGCATTCTAAAAAATTGATTGACTAAAGAGGAGCTCTAATAAAAATGCCGATAAAATTAATTGCCATTGATATCGATGGAACGTTATTGACGCCTGAAAGAGTGATCAGTAAACGCGTAAAAGAAACTTTACTAAAAGCTAAAGAAGCTGGAATCAAAATTGTATTGAGCACTGGGCGCCCCTTACCAGGAGTGACAGATTACTTAACAGAATTAGATTTAAGAAACAACGGCGACTATGCCATCACGTATAATGGCGCATTAGTCCAGGATACACATACAGGAGAAGTCATTTCTCATCATACTTTAGATATTGACGATTTTTATCGTGTAGAAGAAATGAGTCGAAAAGCCGGTGTGCATTACCATACGACTACCCAAGATGCTATGTATACTTCTAATAAAGATATCAGTGCTTATACTGTACGTGAAGCTATGTTAGTTCAAATGCCTTTAAAATATCGTGCTGTGGAAGAAATGGATAAACAGATTTCAATCAGTAAAATGATGATGATTGATGAACCAGCTGTTTTGGATGAAGGAATCAAACGATTGTCGAAGGATTTTGTTGATCGCTATACTGTTTTGCGAAGCGAACCTTTTTATTTAGAAATCCTCCATCCTTCTGCCAGTAAAGGACAAGCTTTAAAAAGCCTTATCGATATATTAGGTTTCACTCAAGATGAAGTAATGGCCATAGGCGATAATGAAAATGACTTAGACATGATCGAATTTGCAGGTCTTGGAGTAGCTATGGGAAATGCGGTCCCTAAAGTAAAAGAAAATGCCACTTATGTAACCGACACGAACGCAAATGATGGCGTAGCAACTGTCATTGAAAAATTTGCTTTGATGCCCTGATCTCTCAATAGCAAAAATCGTTTTATTCGCATTCTGATCTGTACTTTGTATAATGAAAGATGTAAGAATAAATAAGTGAGAGGAGATTTTATCAAATGACTGAATCAGAAGTAAAATATTCCACTACTGCGATTAATGTTGGAGGCCGCGTCGGAGAAAGCCGCTTACCAGATGGCTCTTTTTCTGTAAAAGTATCTACTCCAAAAGAAATGGGCGGTCCAGGACAAGGAAGCAACCCAGAACAATTATTTGCCTTGGGGTACAGTGCTTGCTACCACTCAGCACTAGAACACTACAAAAAAGAAGAAAAAATTTCCAATAAATCAGAAGTTACGCTGACCATCAACTTATTAAGCGACCCGACTGACGGAGGTTTTAAATTAGCTGCCGTTATCGAAGTGGCTGTTGAAGGTTTAGAAGACGCAAAAGTACAAGAACTGGCAGAAAAAGCTCACAAGTACTGCCCTTACTCAAAAGCAACACAAGGAAATATCGATGTTACTGTAAAAACTAAAGAATACGTTGGCGAAGAATAAACGCTAGCTGCAAAAAAAACCGTTGAGACTCAAGTCTCAACGGTTTTTTTTGTTTCATAATGAGAAAAAGAAATTACTGCTTAGCGAATTGTTCAACAGCCCAACGATGGCTTCCCCTTTTTAATAGAGATATAGCTTCAGGAATAGTTGTCCATTTCAGCGTATTGAAATCTTCTAACGGTTCGCTGACCCTATTCCAAGAAGTTGCCACGTAAAAGTGTGCAGGATTATGATAATATTGTTTTCGATGAGATGAGTAATAGTACTCATCTGCTTCCCCTAAGTATTCTCCTACTTTGATTTCAAACCCCAGTTCTTCCATTGCCTCACGCTTAAGTGTTTCAACGTGTGTTTCATTTAGTTCTCTTTCTCCCCCTGGCAATAAATAAGAACCATTCGGAGGTGAAACCAGTAAGATTTTATCGTATGTTGAATTCAAAACAATCAAGTGAATACCGACTCTTAACGTATACGTTATTCCATCAATTTTTTCTCCAAATCGCTTGATTGTCATCTCATCCACTGTCCCCTTTTTCTTTTTCTCATTTTATACTCATTATCTTAACCATTTTCACAATTTTAGTCAATACCTTAAGTTTGCTTCTGCCTTTTTCGTTTAAACGTGACTGCAATAATTGGCTTAGACTAGACAAAATTTAATAAGATTCCAACCTTAATTATATTCGAGTTCCATAACTACGACTTCTACGCTCCTCATTAAATGTTGTTATCCCTCAAAACTTGAAAACTTATAGCAGCACAAAAAAACAGGCTGGATTCTTTATCTATAAAGAACACAGCCTGCTGATTATTTGTTTGTTAATCTTTCAATTGCATAGCTTTACGAATGGTAGGGTTATTTGCAACAAAATAAATTACCGCTACACGTACCGGAGCAAGAATGGCATTTTGGATCAAACGTGCTGGTAAAATGGCTAAAGCTGCTTCTTCCGTTAAAATATATACCCATAATGTATTTAACCCTAAATTGACGAAGATTGTAATCACCAGTACGGCTAAACTAATCCGCCATAGCGATTTAGGCTTATTGTGCAGAAAAACACCATAGATAAAGCTGCCTAGAAATGCCGATAGAGTGAAGCCTGGGAAAAATGGTCCAGAACCACCGAATAAAAAGATACCGGCAATATCGGTCAATGCCCCAGCTATCCCTGCTGCCATTGGTCCAAACAACATCCCGATCATTGCGGTAGGCAAAAAGCCAAATCCGATGCGTACAATCGGTGTTTGAATGGAAACAAAGCGTGTCAAAATAATGTCCAGCGCCATCAGCAAGGCAATCTTTGAGATGGTTCTAGCATCAAACTTCATTTTTTTCATATTGAAGATCTCCTTTATGAGCTCCCCACATATCTATTATGCAGCGAATGCGAAAATAAAACCGCAAATCGACAGGGTCAATTTTTCGTCCGAGAGGCAACATCCCATCCTCTCAGCACTTAACGCTTTATTTCCTACTCTGTTTTTTTGAAGACAGTTGTCTATCTTCCATAGGCAACTATACACTCTTTCCTCACTTTCTACAACGGATTTCTCGGCAAATACAATCGAAATTTCAGTTTGATTTAGGAAGAATCGTGTTTACTCCTCAAGTGGAATCCCGTTTCGGGTTCATTTGAGGAGTAAAGCTGTTTTATTCTTCATATGAGCTTCCATCTCGTCTCCGTTTGATGAGTAAACTCATTTTGCTAGTCAAGTGAGTTCCAATTCGATTTTCACTTGAAGAATAAACGCCACTACTTCCTCCTAAATCACCCTTTAAGGTCTTTTTTAGTCGGAAATTTTTCGTAACGAGAAGTTTCTATTTATTATTTTTTCATTTTTTTATCATTTTTCTGTTGACTTCCTCATAAATGACCGGTATATTAATAAACAAGTTCACACATACAAAAACACGATGAAAAGAAGAGTAAGTTTGGCAACTCTCATTAGAGAGCTTATGGTTGGTGAAAATAAGCAGACGCGCCTGACAGAAGATGGTCTTTGAGTGGAATAAGCGACTATCCAAGAGATATAGCTTATTACGGGAAGCACCCGTTACAGTGCCCCAGTATGAAAAGATGCATTTGTCTTTTGTACTGATAGAGGTAAACTTAGCAATAAGTTTATAAATTAAGGTGGTAACACGAAGCGACTATAGCTATCGTCCTTAACAAAAGCCAATCATTGGCTTTTGTTAAGGACGATTTTTTTTACAATTAAATAACTCTTTCTACTAACGCATTGACGAGAAAAGTACTTCTTTAAAAAGCAACAACAGAGAGCCTGAATTGCTGAGAACAGGTTTGCTAGACATCGAAGGAAAATGGCCTCTGAGCGGGATACCGAATGCTGAAAAGCACAAGGCTATCATGGGCGCACCCATTACAGTGCTAGAGTCTCTGAGCAATTTGTTCAGGTACTTGATGAGGAGATTTCTGTGAGGGAATCTTGAAAAAAGGTGGTAACACGAACAAAAAAGCGTTCGTCCTTTTCTATAAACAATTATAGAAAAGGACGAGCGCTTTTTTTATTAGAGAACGAAGAAAAGCGTTTAGCTTATAGACGCGAAAGCTGCCATGCGCAGCTCGTTTCTTATAGAGAGCGGGGCCAGCCGTTTTGACTTCCGTAGAGTTCATTTTCTGCTTTTAGTTGGTGGTTTTTACCAACAAAAAGCAGAAATGAAATCATAGGAAGTCAGGCTTGCGCAGCTCGTTTCAAAAACAGAGAGCAGTAAAAAGCATTTAGCTCTTGTACCAGTTGAGAAAAAATTTGAGGAGGACATTAAATGATTACATTAAAAGATATTGGAGTTACTTTTGGAAGTGCAAATGCACCAATTAAAGCTGTTGAAGAGGTTTCGCTTTCAGTAGATAAAGGAGATGTTTATGGAATTGTCGGATACAGTGGTGCCGGAAAAAGCACGTTGGTTCGAACAATCAACTTATTGCAACGCCCTACTAGCGGAAAAGTAATCGTTGCTGGAAAAGATCTTTTGGCACTAAATCCTAGCGGGTTGCGGGCTGCGCGGAAAAAGATTGGAATGATCTTCCAACACTTTAATCTGATGGATTCGCGCACCGTAGCTGGCAATATTGCTTATCCCCTACGTAAGTCAGGGCTCAGCAAATCAGCTATTCAACAAAAGGTAGCCGATTTACTTGATTTAGTAGGACTTTCAGACAAAATCGACGCTTTTCCTTCTCAACTTTCCGGTGGGCAAAAGCAACGAGTAGCTATAGCAAGAGCATTAGCGAATGATCCAGATGTGCTGCTTTGTGATGAAGCCACAAGTGCTTTAGATCCTAAGACTACCCTTTCTATTTTAAGCTTGTTGAAAGAATTGAATGAGCGCTTGTCATTAACTATCGTCATCATTACTCATGAAATGCAAGTGGTCAAAGAAATCTGCAACAAAGTAGCTGTAATGGAAAATGGGCATGTTGTTGAAGACGGGGGTTTGGTTTCTATCTTCACCCAGCCTCAAGAGCAAATAACAAAAGAATTTATCAACACGGCTACTCATGTGGACCAAGCATTAGAAAAAATATTGAACCACCCTACTCTATTGAACTTGCAAGGAGACGATACCTTAGCCAACATTTCTTATGTCGGTTCCAATACCAGCGAACCTTTAATCGCTACATTATCCAGTCGGTTCCATGTCTCTACCAATATTCTCTTTGGGAATGTGGAGATATTGCAAGAAACGCCGGTAGGAAATTTATTGGTCGTTTTATCTGGAGAACCAGCTCAAAAACAAAAAGCCTTGTCTTATCTAGCCAGTAAAAATGTTGCTGTGGAAATTCTGACAAGTCAGTCTGAAAAAGTCATTCAATTCAAACAAAAACAAAAAATCGGTTAAAGGGGAAATGAATCATGTCTCAATTCTTAAATACTTATTTTCCAAATGTAATTGAAATTCAAGATGAAGTGCTTGAAAGCTTTATCCAAACGATTTACATGGTCTTATTGACTGCAGCTATTGCGGGAGTTTTAGGAATCTTCCTAGGGATTATTCTAGTGGTTACAGGACCAAAAGGAATCCTCGTAAATAAGCGTATCTATAATTTTTTAGATCAATTTATTAATATTTTCCGTTCCGTACCTTTCATTATTATGATGACATTGATCGTACCTTTCACACGATTGGTTGTAGGAACTTCCATTGGGACTTCTGCTGCTATTATTCCTTTAATCGTAGGGACAACACCATTTTTTGCTCGACAAATACAAAATGCTTTACTAGAAATTGATCCTGGTGTAATTGAAGCAGCTGAAGCGATGGGCTCGAGTCCTCTTGAAATTATATTTAGAGTGTATTTGAAAGAAGGGTTAACGCCCATCATCCGTGTATCCTCTTTAACAATTATTAATTTAGTGGGATTAACAGCAATGGCAGGAGCTATTGGCGGCGGCGGCTTAGGAAACTTAGCTATCGCCCGAGGATACAATCGATTCCAATCGGATGTCACTCTTGTAGCTACTTTACTAATTCTGTTGATCGTTTTTATCAGTCAGGCTCTTGGAAATTATTTTGTCAAAAAAACCAGTCATTAATCAAACTAAAACACATAAAAGGGAGAAATCATCATGAAAAACAGCAAAAAATTATTATCTAGTATCGTATTAGGATTTGGGGCTTTGGTCTTAGCAGCTTGCGGGAATACAGCTGCAGGAGATGAAGACCAAACAGTTACATTGGGTGTTATCGGAGAAGATCAAGATGTGTGGGATTTTGTAGCAGATAAGTTAGAAGAAGACGGTATTACGTTAGAATTAGTAAAATTCACTGACTACGCACAACCCAATAACGCATTGGATGAAGGCGAAGTAGACTTGAACTCTTTCCAACATCAAATCTTCTTAGATTCTTACAACGAAGATAGTGGAACAGATTTAACAGCTATCGGAAATACCGTGATCGCTCCACTTGGTATTTATTCTCAAAACCTTACTTCTATTGAAGAAATCAAAGATGGCGATGTTGTGGCGATTCCAAATGACATTACCAACGGGGGCCGCGCATTGCTCTTGTTGCAAACAGCTGGTTTGATTACAGTTGATCCTGCAGCTGAAACAACACCTACAGTGAACGATATTACAGATAACCCTTTAAACCTTGAGATCCAAGAACTAGATGCTGCTCAAACAGCCCGCTCTCTTCCTGACGTAGCTGTTTCCATCATTAACAGCGGTATGGCAGTTGATGCAGGATTCGTCCCTGTAGAAGACGCTATCTTCCTAGAACCAGTCGATGACAACTCTGAACCCTACATCAACATCATCGTAGCACGTGCCGAAGATACAGAAAACGAATTGTACCAAAAAGTCGTAGAAGCTTATCAAGCAGAAGACACTAAAGAAGTAATCGCAGAATCCTCCAAAGGATCTTCTGTACCAGCCTGGGACTAAAACAGAGAGCGGAGAAAAGCGTTTTGCCTATCGACTATAAGAAAATCCCAACAGGCAGGTGTTTTTTACCTGACAGTTGGGATTAGCTTATAGTCGCATAGGCAGCTTTTCGCAACTCGTTTAAAACAGAGAGCGGAGCAAGGCGTTTAGACTCTCGTAGAGTTCACCTTTCCCTTTTAATTGGGTGCTTTTCCCAACTAAAAGGGAAAGTGAAATCGTAGAGAGTCTGCCTTGCGCAGCTCGTTTCAGATCAGAAACCAAAAAAACAACAACACCAACATTCTAAGGAGGAAATCATTCATGACGACAACACTCACACAAACAACAATCAAAGAAGAAGTTTTACACGGTGCCGATGAGGTGATTGCTTTAAGACGCTTTTTCCACCAACATCCTGAGCCAAGCTTGAAGGAATTTGAAACGATCAAACGCATTAAACAAGAACTCGACAAATTAGGTATACCCCATGAGTCTGTCGGCGAAACTGGAGCTATTGGAACCATTACTGGCGGAAAAGGTCCAGGAAAAACCATTCTTTTACGGGCAGACATTGATGCATTGGAATTAGAAGATGCTAAAGATAAGCCGTATAAATCATTAAAATCTGGCTTACATCATGCATGCGGTCATGATGGTCACGCCTCTGCTCTACTCGGCGCCGCTAAAATTCTGAAAAATCATGAAGCTGAATTCAACGGAACGATTAAATTAGCCTTTCAGCAAGCAGAAGAAATCGGTGCCGGTGCTCGTCAATTTGTCAAAGGCGGTTTTGTAGATAATGTGGATCAAGTATTCGGAATCCATGTTTCTTCTGGCACTCCTACCGGAAAAATCGAAATCACTTCTGGTGCTTCAAATGCTTCATGTGATATTTTCAGCATCAAAGTGCATGGAAAAAGCAGCCATGTAGGCAAACCCCATTTAGGAAAAGATGCTTTATTAACCGCAGCGGCCATTACAGTTGAATTACAAAGCATCGTCGCGCGCGAAGTAGACCCATTGGATCAAGCAGTTGTTGCTGTCGGTGTATTGAACGCTGGTACGAGGTACAATATCGTCGCTAATGAAGCAAGTTTAGAAGGAACCGTTCGAACATTCAGTCATGAAACACGCCAGTTCGTTTTGGAGGCTGTAGAACGTGTAGCCCGTGAAGTAGCTAAAGCTCATCGGACGACGATCGAATTTGAAAACTACGATGCTGCCGCTCCCCTTATCAATGATCCAATTGCGGCTAAACGTGCTGAACGGATAGCCGCTGGAATTGTCGGAAACGAAAACATCATTACCAATGCACCAAAAAGTATGGGAGCAGATGATTTTGCTGACTATTTGGCTGTTGCTCAGGGTGTGTATGCTTTTGTAGGAACTCGAAATCCTGATGATCCGGATACTTGGTATGGTCATCATCATGAAAACTTCGATATTGATGAACGTGGATTGGCAATTGCAACTGAATTGCATGTGAATTATGCATTAGATTTTTTGACCGAATAATGTACAAGTTGGTTCACTTATTTCTTATAAAAAAACTCAGAAAAAAACTGAGTTTTTTTATTTTGACCTCTTTCCTAGCTGTCCTTGCTTTCATCTGCCTTTTCAAAAGCTAAGCACATTTTCTCTTAGAAATAAAGACTTAAAAACATATTTTATTTGCTATATAATAAATAAGGTATTACAATATATAGTGTAAAAATCAAGTTCACCACACTATATATTGTGTTTTTTTGTGTGATTATTGACTAAAGATAGGGGTGTTGGTTATGGCGATGAATGTATCATCGAAAGCAACGTTAGATAAAAAACAATTGAATGAGGATATAAAAGGGTTCCCTCCAGTTCATCCTATCACTGAGGAGATGAAATTAACTTTTGAAGGAGTATCTCGCTTAGTAATGCTCGATCGTTATTCGTTTAAAGACACTTCAAAAATGACTCTCTCTACAGGTGATTTAGTGGTTTTAACCATTAAAGAAGATCCAAAATATCCAGCTCGCGGTATTGGTTTTATCACAGAACTAAATCATCAAAAAAATCAGGCAACTATTCTTGTCGAAGAAGAATATAGAAGCAATCTAGAAGATGCTCATGAACGTGAAACAGGTGAAATCGTCCGTAGTATCGATATCATTGAAAAACCTTTAGAAATCTATTATGAACAAATCGCGAAACGAAATGCTAGCGGATTGTCAGAGGTTGAAGTAGATCCTCAACAAGCGAAGACTGATTTTGACGCTTTCTATGCAGAATTAAGTTCTTTAAACTTTGTACCAGCTGGTCGTGTCTTGTATGGTGCAGGGTCTCAAACAGATGTTACTTATTTTAACTGTTATGTGATGCCATTCGTAGAAGACTCTCGCGAAGGGATCTCGGATCACCGTAAACAAGTTATGGAAATTATGAGTCGTGGCGGCGGTGTTGGAACGAACGGTTCTACTTTACGTCCGCGCAATACATTAGCGCGTGGCGTGAACGGAAAATCTTCCGGTTCTATCTCTTGGTTAGACGACATTGCTAAATTGACACACTTAGTAGAACAAGGCGGCAGCCGACGTGGGGCACAAATGATCATGCTGGCTGACTGGCATCCGGACGTAATCGAATTTATTATTTCCAAAATGCAAAACCCGCGTATTCTTCGTTTCTTGATTGAACAAACAGAAGACGAGCAAATCAAAAAATTAGCACAGGAAAAATTGAAATTTACTCCTTTCATTGAAAAAGAAAAAGCCTTGTATCAAGGAGTATTGAATTACAAAAATATGCCTGGAACTGGCGGATTCGATGTTTCTATCATTAAAGAAGCTGAAGACAAATTGCAGACAGGCGGTACTTACTCGGTCCATAATCCTGACTTCTTAACAGGTGCTAACATCTCTCTTTGTTTAACAGATGATTTTATGCAGGCTGTAGAAAACGATGACAAATATCAATTGAAATTCCCCGATGTAGAAAACTACAGCCCAGAAGAAATGGACTATTACAATGCTCATTGGGCTGATTGCGGAGATGTTCGCGAATGGGAAGCTCAAGGACATGGAGTGCGTATTTATCGTTCTATTCGTGCACGTGAATTATGGAAATTGATCAACATTTGTGCAACTTATTCTGCAGAACCTGGCGTTTTCTTTATCGACAATGCCAATAAGAAAACTAATGCTACTGCATATGGGCAAAAAGTAGTGGCTACGAACCCTTGTGGCGAACAACCTTTAGCTCCTTTCTCTGTTTGTAATTTGGCAGCCGTTAATTTGGCGCAAATGGTCAACAAAGATACGCAATCAGTCGACTTTAACAAATTAACTCAAACTGTTAAAACAGGTGTTAGAATGCAAGATAATGTCATTGATGCGACCCCTTACTTCCTAGAAGAAAATGAGCAGCAAGCCCTTGGCGAACGTCGCGTTGGTCTCGGCGTCATGGGATTAGCCGATTTATTGATTTATATCGGTGAGACTTATGGTTCTGAATCTGGGAATCAATTGGTCGATGAAGTCTTTCAAACCATTGCAATTTCAGCTTATGAAGCTTCCATTGAATTGGCTAAAGAACGCGGTAGTTTCCCCTTCCTGATTGGGAATACAGATGAAGAAACAGCTCAACTAAGAGAAAACTTTATTAATACTGGGTATATGAAAGAAATGCCGGAACACATTCGCGAAGGCGTCTTGAAACATGGTATCCGTAATTCTCATTTATTAACAG
Organism: Desemzia sp. FAM 23990; assembly: GCF_045528485.1. Classification (NCBI taxonomy): domain Bacteria; kingdom Bacillati; phylum Bacillota; class Bacilli; order Lactobacillales; family Carnobacteriaceae; genus Desemzia; species Desemzia sp. FAM 23990. Next base: position 64,655 of record NZ_JBGQQW010000009.1, on the reverse strand, counting down.
TTGCGCCAACAGGTTCTACAGGAACGATGGTCGGTGTCTCTACTGGACTAGAACCTTACTTCTCTTTCTCTTACTACAGAAGCGGACGTTTGGGCAAGTTTATTGAAGTCAAAGCAGATATTGTTCAAGAGTATTTGGACAGACACCCTGAAGCAGATGCCAATTCTCTTCCAGAATTCTTTGTTTCAGCGATGGAATTAGCTCCTGAAGCTCACGTAGATGTGCAAACTACTATCCAACGTTGGGTAGACAGTTCTATCTCTAAAACGGTAAACGCGCCACGCGGTTACAGTGTAGAACAAGTTCAAGGTATTTACGAACGTCTTTACAACGGAGGCGCTAAAGGCGGCACAGTTTACGTTGACGGCAGCCGTGATACTCAAGTGTTGACTCTAAAAGCGGAAGAAAATACTTGGGAAGAGGACGCTCTTGCACCTACTCCTAACGAAACTAAAGTAGAAATAAAAGCTTTTGCGGATGCTGAAGAAGTTAATATCGGTAACGAAGTAGGTGATACATGTCCTATTTGCCGCCAAGGTACTGTCGAAGATATCGGCGGCTGCAATACATGTACTAACTGCAGCGCTCAATTAAAATGCGGTTTATAGAATCACTTGGAAAAATCCCCGCGGACACTTGGTCTGCGGGGATTTTTCAGGTAATCAGATATCGATGGAATCTCGTTCTCTTTTTTTAGCAATTTCTCTCCAATTTAAGAAACCGGCATCTAATCCGCGCAACAACATTTCAGCTGTCCCAAGATTGGTTGCTAAAGGAATTTCATAGACATCGCTCAAACGCAGCAAAGCAGAAATATCCGGTTCGTGAGGTTGCGAAGTCAACGGGTCACGAATAAAAATCACCATATCTATTTTGTTATCTGAGATGAAAGCACCGATTTGTTGATCTCCGCCTAGGGGTCCTGATTTAAAACGGTGAATCGGTAATCCAGTGGCTTCAATAATTCGTTCTCCAGTGGTTCCCGTTGCATAAAGTGTGTGTTTATTTAAGATTTCTTGGTAAGCGATACTTAGCTTTACAATGTCATCTTTCTTTTTATCATGGGCAATCAAAGCAATATTTAATTTAATCAACTTATTCACTCCATTCCATTATCTTTTCTTTCTTATCATACCATTTAGCATTCTAAATTTAAAACTCTGCTCTGTATCGTGAGAATTTTTTTGCAAAAGCCCTATTACTTGATGCTCTTTTCTAATTTCGTTACACTGATTTTAGAATCAAAAAAAAACAGAAAAGGAGATTATTATGGGAAAAAAAGTAGCAACCGTTATAACTAAATTATTCGAAGATGTTGAGTTTACTTCTCCAAAAGAGGCTTTAACAGATGCTGGCCATGAAGTAGTCACCATTGGCTTTGAAGCTGGTGAAACAGTTGAGGGCAAAAAAGGCGAAGCTTCTGTGACTATCGATAAAGGGATTGACGATGTAAAACCTGAAGATTTCGATGCCCTGTATATACCAGGCGGTTTTTCTCCAGATCAACTTCGTAAAGATGACCGTTTCTTGGCTTTTGTCCAAGCTTTTGCAAATGATCAAAAACCGATTTTCTCTATTTGCCACGGACCGCAGTTATTGATCAATGCAGAAGTCGTAAAAGGCAAAAAATTAACTGCTGTGAAGCAAGTTGCTGTTGATTTAAAAAACGCAGGAGCAGATTTTATTGATGCTGAAGTAGTTACAGATGACAGTGGTATGATTTCCAGTCGTACTCCTGATGATTTGCCAGCTTTTAACAAAGCGATTGTAGCTGCATTAGATTAAATCGCTTACTAAATAAGTATTTTTTCATTAAAATACCCTAAAAACTTCACCTGTTTTTCATGAAGAGTTTTCGGGAAATTGTTATACTATTTTTAGTCGTTTAAGTAAACCTAAAAATTTTCAGACTCTTTTCTCCCCCTAATGAAAAGAGACTTATCCCTAATAGTAGAAACCTATCCCGGTTTCTACTTTTTTTTGCGTAAAAATAAAAAGCATTGCTTTATAGCAACGCCTTTTCTATTTTACTGTATTGGATATCGTTTGTTTATACATTTTGATGGCTAGTGCAATAAACGCAGCCCCAATAAAAGCAATCACACTTCCTAGTACCAATCCGGCAAAACGATAGCTTACCAGGTCATGTACAAAAGCACCGCTAGATAAACTAGCTAACAACAAAGATAGCGGGTTGGTAAAGAAATTAGCTAATCCATAATTTCGAACCATACAATATTCTACAAATATATTCAGCACAGTGATAATAATGATTGTCGAAAGCATACTCAAATCCAAAGAAAATAATAGAATTCCTAATAGTAATCCGACAATTCCTCCAATAATTCTTTGAACGTTACGATGGAAAATAATAATCAATTCTCTTCCTTGCAGAACAGCTGCACAAGAAATAGTGACCCAATAAGGGTTTCCTAGTCCTAAAGACATACCAATATAAGTAGCAAAAAAGATAATCCCTGCATGGTGGATAGAAGAGAGCAATAATTTCGAATCATTTTTAAGTGCATAATCAAGCTTTTCTCTAAAAGAAATGGATTTATAGGGTTCCATCTCTCCAATTAATCTGCGATGCATCATTCCTACTACAGAAGCGACAAGAATAGCTGCTATCACTCCAAACACAACATATGATGTAGCATGTAAGATTCCTGCAAAGTCTAATGACGTTCCTGTTGCCATAGAACTCACCATAATAACAAAGAACACTCCTGGCTTCGGTGCATTTAATATCCTAAAGATGATAAAACCAAGTAAACTGATCACACTAATCGTTATCGGAATCATCCAAGGTACAAAGGTCGATACAGCTCCTGAAAAGAAACCCAATACGATACAAACTCCTACTCTAAAGATTCGTTGCATTAAATATTTCGTGGGAATCGGTAAATAATACAAAAAAGCAAATGCCCCTAATGCTCCAAAAGTTCCAATCTGCATATTGCCTAAGAAATAGCCTATGAAAAGCATCATACCAGTTGTGATACCTGCTCCAAAAACCCGTAATAGAGAATCATCCGTTTCTTTGATCAACAAGAGATCTTTAACGGTATTCTTTATTTTACTCATCTGTCAATCACCTATTCTATTAATTATAGTTTACTGTATTGGTTTACCAAAAATATCAGTAACTCTTATATTATACACCCTTTATCACATCTTTGCTCGTCTTCTTTTAACAATACACGTCATACGCATGAAAAGTACTTTCTCCCAAAAAAATTAAGGTCTTCTTTTTAAAACGCTCTCTTAATGAGTAGGGGCGTCTCTATGAGGTGAAATTTCCTCCGGGATGGACGGGTTTGCTTGTGGAAAGCCATGGGACTGTCTGGAGCCTGTAGTCTCCAGACTTTCAAGCTTCAAACGGAATCGTAAGCGCTGAAGCGCCAACGCTCCGTAATTCACATTTCATCCCTTACATGGCTACAAGCAACCCCTATTCCTCCAGAAATATCACGGGTCTCAAACGAGTCACAGCTTAAAAAGCGTGCCTAAGTATTTCGGGAAGTTCAAAGAAAGCAGGACTTTCTCATAATGAAGACCGAAGACTTCCCCTTCACTCAACAGATGGAAAATCTCGTTTATGTCGCCCGCCTCCGCATTTTTCTTTTAGCAGAGAGACGTGAGGATTCGTAATCTTATTTTTTATTTAAAGTTTTTCATGCGTATGACGTGTTAACAATACCGGCTTTACAAATAGAAAAAAAAGTACAGTTTAGGCATAATTTCTTCACAATTATTGAGTATGATAAATTCATACCAATAACAACCAACTTTTTTATATTTTCATTTTTACCTTATACTCCTCCAAAGTATCAGGTACTACTCCTTTTAACCACTTGCTCATGCAGCAAGTGGTTTTTTTATTTAGAGAGTAACAGAAAAACAGAATTGTATTTAATAGAGGGTCTTTCTGTCTGATTTGAATGGATAATAGTGGAAAACAGCTTCAACCTTTTCTTATTTCATTTATGAGCTTGCAGTAATGATCGGTTTTGAATTATCTTTAGTCATATACATGAATGGATTTAAGGAGGAAAAAAATGTTTTTAAGCGAAGAATTGCTAAAGGAGATTCATCAACGCGCCCCAAAGTATGACCAAGAAAATAGTTTTCCTTATGAAGATTACGATGCTTTAAAGGCAGCAGGATATTACAAAGCCTTTGTTCCTAAAGAATACGGAGGTCATGGACTGACGTTGAAAGAAATCGCACAAGAGCAGATTCGCTTGGCAAAAGCTGCTCCTGCAACAGCGCTAGGTATCAATATGCACCAAATTATTGTCGGTGTTGGAAAATACATGGTTCGTCATGGAAATAAACGAGGCGAGCAAATCCTAAAGGACGCCGCTGAAGGTCATTTGCTTTCTTTTGCTATCTCAGAACCGGCTAACGATCGTGTTCTTTTTGGATCCATTTGCCAAGCAAAACCAGAGGAAGATGGAGGCTACCGTTTTTACGGGCCAAAAGTCTTTATTTCTATGTCTGGAGAAGCTGCTCGTATGGTGACCTATGGAATGGATGATACTAGTGGTGATCCACAATCTGTTTTTGCTTACATCAAAAACGATCCTAAAACCGTTCAAGTCAATTCAGAATGGGATACTCTGGGAATGAAAGGAACTCAGTCTTACAACTTAGTGTTAGACGGTGCTTACGCGGCTGAAGACAGCATTTTGACAACAGTAGCGCCTGGTCCCAGTTTTGATCCCGTGGTTTTTGGAATATTTGCCCACTTTGAAATTTTACTGGCTGCGACGTATCATGGTCTGGGTCAACGGGCGTTGGAATTAGGGATTGAGCGCGTGAAAAAACGCAAGTCCATCGCTCATGGAACGACTTACGATCAAGATAAAAATATCCGCTGGCGCATTGCGGAAGCAGCTTTACGGTTGGATGCCATTCCCCCGCAAATCAATACTTTAGCAGATGATGTGGAAAATGATGTGGACCACGGAGTCTATTGGATGCCTAGGTTATCTGCTATAAAAAACTATTCTGTTGAAGCTTCTTTCAAAACAGTCGAAGAAATGGTTCGTGCTTCTGGCGGCGGAGCATACTCCAATAACAGCGAATTGTCACGTTTAGTACGGGATGTTTATGCCGGTCTGTTCCAACCTTCTGACCAAGAATCGCTTCATGACTCCTGGGCTTCACTTTTACTGGGACCAATTGAAAAATAGAAAACAGTCTTGAATTGCATAGAACAAATTCGCTAAAAGAAAAGAGTTCCATCACACAATCTTCATATTTAACGGCTATACTCTATTTATACCAAACAAACAAGCAACCCCTTGTTTACTCTTTACTCCTCCAAAGTAAAGATACCCTTTTCTGTGATTCAACATGTGCTGAACTAGTTGAACACAAAGCACCCTCACTTGCATAGCAAATGAGGGTGTTTTTTTATGTCCTCTCAATCTCGGAGTACTAAGGCATTTCAGCTATAGCAGGATTTACAGTTTCATTTCGCCAAACTTTTTATTCAGCATCTTTATCTTTCCGTTCTTCTTTGTCTCTTCTCTTGGCCATTATTTTTTTCTTTTCTGGATAACGGCTCGATTGTCGATTTCTAGCAGCTCTCTCAGCTTCTTTTTTCTTCCACCAATTGGTTTTGCGTACTCTCCAGACCATAATTCCAATCAGCAACAAAATAATCAAGTAAGGCAACACATAAATCAACCAGATAGCAGTATCTTGCAACCAATAGTAGAAAGTATACGCTGAATCAACAATGGCTTCTTTTGCTCGTTCCCAAAATGGCATAGTAGAACCAGGTTGGTTGGAGATTCTGGAGCGTTCCAGAATAGTTAAATACAACGTTGAATATTCTACCAAATCATCGATCGTATTATTTTGGGACTGCAAAATTTCTCTCTCCGCAACGGTTTCGGATAAATTATTTTCAATTGCCAAAATGTCCTCTATCGCTGTAGCTTGATCCAATAATTCCAGTAATCGGTCTTCTTTGCGTTGCAGCACTTCAATTCGAGTCTGGGTATCTTGATACTGTTTAGTGGCATCTTGATTCCCGATTTGTTCACTGACCTTAGTGCCTAGATTTCCATCTAAATCAGCTAAGAAGTCGGTTACTGCCTCTGACGGGATACGGATAGAGAAATTTCCTTGACGAAGATCAGCCTCGCTCCGATTGCTGTAGCCATTGATGGTGTTTGTTGTTTCATTTGACGATTCGATGTAAGACTGATACTTTTCGACGATTTCTTTTAACTGAGTGACAGCATTCTGGTATTCGAGAGTTTCATATGTCATATCTATCGTGGTGATGACTTTTTCTCCTATCAATAGATCCGTGCTGGCTTCTTCTTGAGAACCGGTAGTTTCGACCTCCGTGGTGTTTGCAAGTCCCCCTCTATCTTCCATGACCGTTTCTGAAGTTGACGAATCATTGGTAGAGCATCCAACCAGTAATAATGCCAACATTAACATTCCTAATTTCGCTATTCCTTTTTTCATTCCTAACCCCTCCTCTGCGCTTTTATTCATTGCCTTTAGTATACCTTTCCGTAATCACCAATTCAATTTACGGCTGGCTGTTGAGCCGCTTGCTTCATCATTCAGTACCGCCCCTTGATGTTTAAGCCAAAAAAAAGCAGCTTCAAAAGTCGGTTAAGAACTTTTAAAGCTGCCATCTCAGGTTAACATTATTTTTTGAGCAATCGGATCTGCTGAAGTAGTTCAGTATACTCTTTTTCCAATAGGTCTTTCGACTCTTTTCCGGTCAATAGTGATAGTTTTGAAATGACTGCATTCAATCGATTCTCCAACACCAACAACTCCTCTTTGCCAGCTTCGCGCTGTTTTGCTGGCAGTAGGGCTGAAGCTTCTTTTGCAAATACTTCTGACACTAAAACTTTCCGGTCTTTAATCTGCCAAATGTGAGTCGCAACATTTTTAACGAACTGTTCGTCGTGAGACACGAATAGAATTGTCCCCTCGTATGCCATTAAAGCTTCTTCAATAGCTTCCATAGAGGCGATATCCAGATAGTTCGTCGGCTCGTCTAATACCAGCACATTCGCATCACTCACCAACAGCAATGCTAAAGAAACTTTGTTTTTCTCTCCGCCGCTCAAAACGGATACAGGCTTGAATACTTCAGCCCCTTTAAACAACAATCGCGCCAACAGCATACGGACAAAGGATTCTTCTTTGGTGCTTTTTCTCATCACATTTTCTAAAATCGTTTCTGATTCATCCAACAAGTCCAATGCTTGGCTGAAATACCCGAAGTGGATGTTTTTGGCTAAATGAATTCCTTTGCCTGCTTGAAAAATCATGTTGATCAATGTGGTTTTACCAGAACCATTTGCACCGATCAAAGCCGTTTGGGAATGGTTCAGCAATTGAAAGTCGGTGTTGTCGAATAAGACTCGTGAGTCGAACCTTTTGTGCACTTTCGACCCTGAGATCAAAATCGGATTGTGGATTTCTCTGCCTTTATCCAATTGGATTTTGACTGGCGGAAGATCTACAGGCTTTTCCTTAACAGTCAGATGTTCGATGCGCTTTTCGTAATTTTTCACTGCTTTATCCAACGTTTTGCGTGCCCCTTGACCGCCCATTTTGTGCAAACGAGCTTCAGAAGGCCCCATACGTTTAGGCGCTCTGCGTACATTCTCTGATTTCTGATGAGTACTGGTCATGACCTTTTTCAACCGTTTCTTTTCTTTGACATAAGCTTCATACTCTTGTTGAGCCAAATCTTTTTCCTGATCTTTTTGCTTTCGATAGTCTTGATAATTTCCCGTGTAAAATCGTACTTCACCTTCTTCGATCTCAACGATCCGATTGCAGATACGATTTAAAAAAGCTCGATCATGCGAGATCACTAAGACAGCCCCCATGAACTGTTGCAATTGTTTTTCCAAATATTGACGAGCATTTGAGTCTAAGTGACTAGTAGGTTCATCTGCAAATAAAATCCCAGACTGGATAGACAATGCTCTGTTGATTTGCTCTTTCGTGTGTTCGCCACCGCTTAATGTATCCAACGGCTCCCGGTCTGGCAATTGTTCAATAAATCCTATAGTTCCATTGGTCTGGATACTTCCGGTGTCCGGTGTTTCTTTTTGAGCCAAGACGTTCAGCAAAGTTGTTTTACCAGACCCGTTTCTTCCTACAATACCGATCCGATCGCCTTCATAAACATGCCATTCAGGAATCGTAAATAAATTCTTTTCGCCAATGGACTTTTCAAGTTGTTTTACTTCTATAAGCATAAAAAAACCTCCTTCAATTCTGAAGAAGATTGCCTGCACATAATTAAATAAACCTATTTACAGTATAGGTATAAGCCATTATGTTCCATTCAATCTACGTTCAGTCCTGTCATTTTGTCCATATCAAATAAACTGAAATTTCTTCGTTTTTTCTATGAACAACACACTATTGATCTGAATTAAGATTGAATAATACGCATCGGCCTGCACCTGTACCTTTCTTAGTTTTTCTACGCCTTTATTTTAGCAAGTTCCTTAGAGAGATACAAGTATTTATAGTCAAGTGCTCAATCACCGCATCAACACTGATTGAAAATGTGTTTCCATTCATTTTAAAAGCCTTTCATCCTCATCTGTTTCTTGCAGTGGTGGTTTTTCTTGCATTAAACTGATACAATAATCACTAAAATGATGAATTATTTATCTAACATTAAGGTGGGACATACTTGAATACATTAGCTAGACAAAAAGTTGCTAACAGTAAACGTATTATCATTAAAGTGGGTACGAGCACTTTAATGTATTCGAATGGGAGTGTCAATTTGCAGCGCATTGAACGATTAGCGTTTGTACTGACTGACTTGCAAAACAGAGGAAAAGACATTATTCTGGTTTCATCTGGCGCAATTGGTGTAGGCATGGATCTGCTTAATTTATCTACACGGCCTGCAACGATACCCGAACAACAAGCTGTAGCTGCTATCGGCCAAAGTCAACTCATGAATTTATACAGCAAATTCTTTCTGAGTTACGGTCAAATCATTGGGCAAATTTTAATGACCCGAGATATTGTAGACTTTCCTGAAAGCCGTGTAAATGCCTCAAACACATTTGAACAATTGCTGAAAACTGGTGTCATCCCTATTGTGAACGAGAATGACTCGGTCTCTGTAGAAGAGCTGGATCACTTGACTAAATTTGGCGATAACGACCAATTGTCTGCGATCGTTGCAGAAATAACAAATGCCGATCTATTGATCATGCTGACAGACGTCGCTGGCTTTTACGATAAAAATCCCAATACGCATCAAGATGCTGTCTTATTTTCTGAAATTTATAACATTACAGACGCCCACTACCAACAATCCGGTGGTCAAGGTTCACGATTTGGAACAGGCGGTATGATTACAAAACTAAAAGCTGCAGAACACATGCTCAAGCATCAATCACAAATGGTCTTAACAAACGGAAAAGTACCGGACACGATTTTCGATATTGTGGTCGGTAAAGAAATAGGTACTTTATTCACTCCTAAAGATTAACTAGAAAGGAAGTTTACTATGGAAAGTTTAACTCAGTTAGGCAAACAGGCTAAAAAAGCTTCGCGCAAATTAGCCCAAACTTCTGCTCAAGAGAAAAACCAAGCTCTTAAGATCATGAGTGAAATGATCGTGGAGCATCAACAAGATATTCTGTCAGCGAATCAACAAGATTTAGCGGCTGCCGAAAGCAACGGTATTAAGGGAACGATGCTGGACCGCCTGACATTGAATGAAGAACGCGTCATCGCAATGGCAGAAGGCATCAAACAGGTAGCAATCCTTCCAGATCCAATAGGAACCGTTCACTCTATGCGTACACTGGACAACGGTTTGACTATCGGCCGTCAGAGTGTACCTCTGGGCGTCATTGGAATCATCTATGAATCCCGTCCAAATGTTACAACAGATGCTGGGGTATTGTGTTTTAAATCTGGTAACGCCGTTATTTTGCGCGGTGGTAAAGAAGCTATCCACACCAATAAAGCAATTATCACTGTTTTACAAAAAGCGCTTAGCCAGACGAACTTCCCGCAACAATCGATCCAATTGGTTGAAGATACATCTCGAGCTTCTTCTACAGGATTGATGACACTGACAGATTATTTAGATGTTTTGATTCCTCGAGGCGGAGCCGGTTTGATCAAAGCGGTTGTAGAAAATGCTACCGTACCCGTAATTGAAACAGGTGTCGGCAATTGCCACGTGTACATTGATAAAGATGCGCAACTTGAAATGGCCAAAGACATTATCGTCAATGCTAAATGCTCGCGCCCATCCGTATGCAACGCGGCTGAAACACTTTTGATCCATGAAGATGTGGCTGCTGCTTTCTTACCGGAAATTGAAACAGCTTTGTCTGAGTACAATGTGGAACTGCGTGTTGATGAAAAAGCTGGCGCTATTTTGTCCAAATCGGTTCCTGCAACTGAAGAAGATTGGGAAACAGAATTCTTGGATTACATTTTAGCGGTCAAAGTGGTTTCAAATCTGGAAGAAGCGATTGAACACATCGATCGTTACAGTACGGGACATTCCGAAGCCATCGTGACAGATGATTATGCATCTAGTCAGCAATTCCTTCGTGAAGTCGATTCAGCTGCGGTTTACGTCAATGCTTCTACTCGCTTTACAGATGGATTTGAATTCGGATTCGGAGCAGAAATTGGCATCAGTACTCAAAAAATCCACGCTCGTGGACCAATGGGACTGCCGGAATTAACTTCTTACAAAACCATTGTCTATGGGAATGGTCAAATACGATGAGTGAAAAAGTGAAGATTGCTGTTGTAGGCGGGGGGGTCGTGGGCTCCACAACAGCTTTTTACCTCAGCCAACAATCGCAATATGACGTAACCCTTTATGATAGCGGGACAGGTCAAGCTACATCAGCTGCAGCGGGGATTATTTGCCCGTGGTTGTCACAACGTCGGAATAAACAGTGGTACCAGTTAGCCGCTAGTGGTGCGGCCTTTTACCCTCAATTGATGCAGGATTTAGGCGAAGACCCCGCTCGTTCGGATATTTACCGTCAAGTCGGGACATTGGTGTTCAAAAAAACGCCTAAACTTTTAGCTAAACTAGAAAAGATTGCGGTAAAACGACGCGAAGATGCACCTGCTATTGGAGAGTTAGCCATCTTGTCTCCTGAAGAAATCACAGAAAAGATGCCGCTTCTTGATGTTGAAGAGCATGCTCTGTTTGCATCAGGCGGTGCTAAAGTGGATGGTGCTTTGTTGACCAGTAAATTAAAAGAACAAGCTCAGAAAAACGGTGCTGTCGTTATCAATGATGCTATAGAACTTTCTGTAGCAGATACTGCAGAACAACGGTACTCCCTAAAATCCGAAACTAATGAGCAGACATTTGATAAAGTCGTTTTGACGGTCGGTGCTTGGCTGCCGAAATTGCTTGAACCACTTGGATACTCGGTGGATATACGTCCTCAAAAAGGCCAATTGGTCGAATTGCATTTGGATGCAAAAACAGACGATTGGCCGGTGGTTATGCCGGATGGGGAAAAAGACATCATTCCATTTGCCAACGGAAAAGTGATTGTCGGTGCGACTCATGAAAATGATCAAGGTTATGATTTAGAGCCGACTAAACAACAATTGCGTGTGATGCTGGACGAAGCCATTGAAATGGCTCCTCAGCTAGCTGTTGCAGATATCAAAGGGATTCGTGTGGGTACGCGTGCTTATACTTCCGACTTTGCGCCATTTTTCGGAGAAGTTTTTGATGCTCCTGGATTGTATGCTGCTAGCGGGTTAGGTTCGTCAGGACTGACCAGTGGCCCAATGATTGCGAAAATTTTGGTACAGCTCATTAATGGAGAGGTTACAGATTTGCCTGTGGGAGACTATCCGATTGAAAACTACATTAAAAAATAACAAAATTGGTTATTACCTAAACACCCTAATTAGCGTTCCTCGATGTATCATGAGCGCTAGATAGGGTGTTTTTGTTTTTTATGATTTTCGCTTCGCTTATAAAAAGAAAGTTCCTTTAGAGAGTCTTTTACTTAACATTCTACGTTGTTTTTTTAGTCAAAATATGAGCTAAAGGGGTTCTAGCTCATATTCTACTCAGATTTTTGCTGTCAATCGTTAAGCAGACTGGTTCTAGTTTATAATCTAATCGGTTTTTTGAGGTCTATTGTTAAGTAGACTGGCTATAGCTCACATTTACTCGGATTTTTAAAACCAATTGCGAACTAGACGGCCTCCAGCTCACATTTGCTGTAACTTTTCAGAATGGTTTGTTAGCTAGACAGCCGAGTACACGAGCTACCAAGAGAAAATTTGTAATAAGCTTTTTTTAAAACCCCTTAAATAACTAGATATGAAAAAAGTGCCTATCAAAATTCACAGACACTCTTTTTTCTTCTATTACTATCCTTCACCATTCATGACTTTAAAATTATCATTCACCGTTGCATCAATCACAGGATTCTTTTTGATGTACTCGCCAATCAGTTCGCTCATGTCCGTGGTTACTTCACGCACGATTTTCGAAGCATCAAACATCATGTAATCTCCCCCGCCAACTGCGCGGTATTGATTGGTGACCACTTCTAACGGCTCATCCTCAGAAATGGGTTTGCCATCTTGGGCCAACTCTACAATACGCGAGCCGATGGGTTTACTGACATCAATCGTGTACTCAACCCCTTCATACATATCATAATTGTAATGTTGCGGCTTCGGATCCATGAAATCGGGATTTACTCCGATTGAACCATCGCTTTCCAAAGCAAAATATCCTGCAGATTGCTCCAATGCCGCTTTCAAATCAGCACCAGTAATGGCTAAAACAGCTAGTGTATTGGGGTAAATGTAATTGGTCACAATATCTCGGGTGGTAATCGTGTTGCCAAATCCAGTCCCCAGATTGTTAAACAAAGCTGTCCCCGAAATACTCGTTCCCGTAGCGTGCATTTGTACTTTTTGAATCAGTTCAATATACGGGTGTTCTTTGACGCGGACTTGATGAGGGTCAGTGATGTGCATGTCGCCCTTTACCACTCCGACTGTCTGGTCTAGCCAGTCTTCCACTTCGTTGTGCAGTGGCTCAAAATGTTGTTTCAATTCGGAATCACACTCAACTTCTGCTACTGAAATCAAACTCGGCACCATCGACACAACCACATATCCATCAGCCTTTTGCTCTAATTGCACAACAACCTTTCCCACATAACTGCCTTTATCACTCGGTTGGATAACCGCAACTCCGTTCACGTTTTCTGCAATTACCCGGTGTTGATGCCCGGTCAATAAGACATCAATCCCGTCCACTTCACTGAGCAATTGGTACCCTTCATTCTCACCCGTCAATACTTCTGTCGGCTCGCCCGTTTTTAAATCCCGTTCAAATCCTCCATGATAACTGACTACCACAATATCAGCTTCTTCTCGCAATAAAGGGACGATTTCTTTAGCACACTCTACAGCAGATTGGAAATGCAGTCCTGCGTAGTGATTCGGATGCTCCCATTGCGAAATGTATTGCGTCGTCAATCCTAGAAAGCCGATTTTCACGCCTTCTTTTTCAAATACGCCATATCCTTTGCCAAAAGCTGGTTCATTTTGTACATTCAAAATATTGGCTGACATCACCGGAAAATCAGCTGCTGCGATGCCTTTTTTCAAATACTCCAGCCCATAGTTAAAACTGTGATTGCCCAAGACTCCTACATCATATTTCATCGCGTTCAATGCTTGCATCAATTCTGCAGGAGTTTTTCGCTGTTTAGCCAAGTAGTAACTTAAAGAAGAACCTTGGATGTAATCTCCATTTTCCACTGTAAATACAGGCCCCTTGGCTTTTTTACGTTCTTCTTTAAAGACCGTTGCGGCTTTTAAAATACCAAACGGTTCGTCCATGTTTCTTTTTTGATAAGTAGTCGGAAATAAATAACCGTGCAAGTCACTCGTTTCTAGAATCGTCAATTCCATTTGCGTCATCTCCATCTCTTAATATGATTGATTTTAACACAGAAAACCATTTAGCTGTTATCGCCAAATGGTTTCCTGATGCATTATGGTTAGTCCTGTTCAATTTCACTCGCAGAATAAACTACTCCTTTTTCTGCTAATAAAGAAGGCACTCCTTCTGCAATAAATCTTCGGTGCATTTTTTCTGGTTCAAATGTATGCCAAGGTATTGTGTGTTTGGCGTGCACTTTTTGGGCAATACCGATCAAGTCTCCTTGAGCCGCATGTCCACTGGTGCTAAATGGCAGAAACTCAAACTGATTGGCAGCTAATTTGTCCAATAAAACGGCATAGTTGTTGTCGTAATCACCAAGGGGTTCGCCATTGCTGTGAGCATAAATACCTTTATCAAATGCCGATACTGCCTCTATATTTTTAAAGCTGTTTTGCAACACATACTGTTCCGGATGTTGCTGCACTTCGGCTAAAGAAATCCACTTTGTACCAGACTGTTCTTGAAGATCCGTTGCTGATTCCGTCAAGACTGTCCATGTTTCATTTGGATAGAAAGTGTTCATTAACTGAGCATAAGATTCCTCAAACACAAAGGTGCGACCGCATTCTTCTGTTGCTAGAGAAACATTTCGTAATCGATCCACATTCCGAATATACGGATTGTAAAAGATGATTTGATCGATTGTGGATTGGAGCAATTGCTTCCAGTTTTCTACTAACCCTTTTTCTGAATCGAAACCAGATTCTTTTGAACTTTCAAAACTAAACGTGGTCCCTTCCAGCAACAATACATCAGGATGCCACTCTGCAGCCTCTTGCACCCATTTTTCAACGCGTTCCGGATAATACCCTGTCAAACGCACGTCGCCTGAATGAATTAATTTCAATCCTGGCGCTTCAATAAAAAAGGCGCAAGCTCCTATCGTATCGTGATCGGTCAATTTAGGTTGGACTTGAATATCACCAATCTGAATTTTTTCGTCATCGCTAAAAGTAATGCGTTCCACATGACTCTTATCTTCTTCTCCTACTGCTACTAATGTCTGGTACAATTTGTCTGTTTCTTCTGAAAGATAAACTTTCGTTGTAGCGGGCAAGTATTTCAATAATCCCATGTGATCCAAATGCAAGTGAGAAATAAAAATTGCTGTTTCCAGTGAACTGTCTTCAATTGAAGACAGTTTTATCGTTTGAAATGCTGAAGTATCATATAATTCAGGAATAGCAGGCATAAAACCATGTTTGATCAAATATTCCATTTCACTAAGCCCATCGGTATTTTCAATCCCTTTTCCAATACCCGTTAGTCCAAAATCACAGATAACTCGCGCTGTTTCTGTCTGTATTTCAACAATATTTCCGCCAATTGTATTCAGACCATTCCAAATCTGAAATGTCGTCATTCAATCGCTCCTATTTGTTTTCGTCTAATAGTGCTTGAGTAGATTCTTCTAGTTGAGTCAATGATACTTGAATATCTGTATCATTTACCAATACACCATCTAGCGTTTCCAATAGATTATTGCGGTATTCTCCAGAACCTACAAATGAAGGAGAAGACATCCCATATTCTAATTCTAAGTTAGCTGCTTGTGCACGAGGGTTTTCTTCTAAATATGTTTTGTATTCTTCCACTTCTAATGCTGAACGGCGAATTGGCACATAACCCGTTTCAATTGCCCATGTAGCTGTATTTTCAGGTTCTAATAAGAAAGCCATGAAAGCAATCGCAGCTTGTTGTTCTTCTTCTGTTGCAGATGAGAATACGCCTAAGTCATTTCCTGCAAATAAAGTCAATTGAGTATCGTTGTAAGCAGGAAGTTCAGCTGTGCTCCAGTTGATGCCATTTTCTTCAGCAACAGGAACTACGTGAGCTAAACCAGCACTTGAACCAATGTATAGAGCACTCTCTCCGCGGCCAAATGGACCAGAGAAGAATCCATCTTCACCTGCTGTACGAGCATATCCTTGATCAATCAAGTCCATTAAAAGTGTTAAAGCTTCGACACTTTCTTCGCCGCCGATATCAGTAGTCAACGTTTCGCCATTGATAAATTCTGCATCGTTTTGACGAGCCAATGTTTCGTACTCCATTTCATATGAATTTTCAAGACCAAGAGCTACCGCATCGTCTCCAGCAGCTACCATTTGTTCTCCTAGAGCGGATACTTCTTCCCAAGTTGTTGGGACTTCAACGCCATATTCGTCTAGAATATCTTGATTGAAATACATTACCCGAGTTGATTTGGAGAAAGGCATGGCATATAGTTCTTCATTGTATGTTGAACTGCTTAAGAATCCTTCATAAATATCGTCCATCGCTTCTTGAGTAAAGCCAGTGTCGCTAACAAGTATATCTGTTAAAGGAACCAATAAATTGTTGTCCGCTAAATCTGGAACATCCCCTGGAGTCAATTGAGCCATTGTTGGTAAATCGCCAGAAACGCCAGATGCCATGATTTTTTGTTGCAGTGTATCGTAATCGCCTTGGTTTTGTTCTTCAACCACGTATTGATCTTGTGATTCATTAAACGCATCCGTCAATTTCGTGATGGTTTCTTGGTGAGGTCCATTCATCGCATGCCAAAACGTGATTTCAACAGTTTCGCCTGTTGCATCTGCTGAACTGTTTTCTTCCGTTGTTGCCGTTTCCCCTTCACCAGCTCCACAAGCTCCCAATACAAACGCACTCATTAATGTAACTGCTCCTGCCAACAACTTTTTAGACTTTTTCATTTCTTCTTTCTCTCCCTTATATGTATATTTTTTTGGGCTTTTACCCTTTTAACCCACTCTTAGATATCCCAGCAATAATCTGTTTTTGAAGAAAAACATAAATGATGACCATTGGGATAATAACGATTGTTGAAGCCGCCATTAACAGCTCAAAGCGTGTTCCTGCTTCGGTTGTGAAAGCTTGCAATCCAACAGGTAATGTCCGAAGCTCGGTGTCATTGGTCACAATCAACGGCCACATAAATGAATTCCAGCTGCCGATAATTTTTAAAATCGCAATCGCTACAATTGAAGATTTTCCTAAAGGCACCATGATGGACCATAAAAAACGGAAGTCACTGGAGCCATCCACTTTTGCAGCGTAATACAACTCATTCGGTACGCCTTGAAAAGTCTGACGTAATGCAAACACAGAAAAGATACTTGCCAGCCAAGGAACAATCAGTGCGGCATACGTGTTGATCAAATCAAATCGGGACAAGGTTACAAAGTTCGGAATAATCAACAATTCTCCCGGCACCATCATAGTCGCAATTAAAATCGTAAAGAGGATATTTTTTCCATAAAACTCCATCTTCGCAAAAGCAAAGGCCGCTAAAATCGTCGTGATCAGTTCACCGGCTGTCGAAAGCACCGTCACCAAAACACTGTTTAAGAAATACCGTCCAAAGGGTGCTGCGTTCCAAGCCTCAATATAATTTTCAAATTTAGGCTCATCCGGAATCCATACTGGCGGCATCTGCATCGTTTCGCCGGCAGATTTGATAGACGTTGACAACATCCATACAAAAGGAATCAACATCGTAATGGCACCAAGCGTTAGTAAAATATATAAAATGGATTTTTGTACTTTTTCACTCATTTAGCCAATTCCTTTCTTAATAATGGACAAATTTGCGATTGTAAGCTAACTGCAGAACAGTCACAAGTAAAATAATAACGAATAAGACTACTCCCGCTGCTGCCGCTTCACCGTAATTGTATTCGGTATAAAATTTTTCATATAAATAGTACACCACTGTCAACGCAGAATTCCCTGGACCAGGTCGGCCTTGGAACATCGCATAAACTTCATCAAACACTTTAAAATTATTGATGAACCCCGTAACAGTTACTAAAAACGTTGTCGGACTCAACAATGGAATTGTAATGTTTAAAAATCGTTGCCACGGACTTGCACCGTCAATCTTAGCCGCTGAATAATAACTCTCATCAATATTGTTCAACCCCACTAAAAAGAGGATGATGTTAAAGCCTAATCCTTTCCAAACGGACATAATAATCAATCCCAGTAAAGCATAATCAGGATCCGTCAGCCAATTGACTGGATCAATGCCAAACCAGCCTAAAAAGTAATTCATCAATCCAAAACGCGTATGGTAAATCCAGTTCCAAACCAATGAAATCGCCACTGTACTGGTTACAAAAGGCAAGAAATAGATGGTTCTGAAAAAACTGGACAACAGTTTTATCTTGTTCAGCATCAACGCGATAAATAACGATAATGCGATCGATACAGGAACGACTCCCAATACAAAAATGAAGGTGTTTTTTAGGGCAATATGAAAATTAGGGTCTTGGAAAATCTCCACGAAGTTTCCGATACCATATTCGTTGACGATATCCTGGAAAAAATTGTAATCCGTATAAAAGCTCATCGCCAAAGATTTAAAAATCGGGTAAATATTGAATGTCAGCATAACGATCAACATGGGGGCTAAGTACATATAGGCTTTTAAAGAGCTTTTCCAAGTTGGTTTCTGGATCATTGAGCAACCTCCTCCTCCATCAGCAACGCTTGCCCTGCAGCATCAAAGTAAAGGACATCCTTTGCGTCAATCGTCAGATGAAGGGTCTCACCGATTTGAAATTCCCCTGTTATATTATTGGCAACAATAGCCAGTCCATCTTGGATTAATTTGATCGATGTGTCTTTCCCGATCCGCTCGATATGAGTGACTTCTCCCGTGTAAAAAGCTTTAGTAGGATCTATTGTTTGGACGATGTTTTCAGGGCGAACACCGATTTTCTTCACTTGCTGCTGGATCATTTCAGGAAGTTCCAACGTAGAAAGGTTGATCCGCGAATCATCTGCATCAAATGTATTGATGGCTGGATTCCCTAAAAATTCCGCTACAAATAAATTACTTGGGTGCTCGTAAAGTTTTTGCGGCTCGCTGATTTGTTGAATGTGTCCTTCATTTAATACCATCACATGATCTGAGATGCTCAACGCTTCTTCTTGATCATGAGTCACAAAAATAGTGGTAACATTAGTTTCTTGCTGGATACGGCGAATCTCTTCGCGCATCTCGATTCGCAAACGGGCATCTAAATTGGATAACGGTTCATCCATCAATAAAATATCCGGCTCTTTTGCTAGCGCTCGGGCAATGGCAACTCGCTGCTGCTGTCCACCTGAAAGTTGCTTAGGTTTCTTATGTATGTGGTCTTCGATCTGTACAAGCTTGGCTAATTCCAGTGCACGTTCTTTCCGTTGCTTTTTAGGCATCTTTACCATTTTCAACGGGAACATAATATTTTCTAGAACAGACAAATGAGGGTACAAGGCGTAATTTTGAAAAACCATGCCCACTTTTCTTTTTACAGCATCTTGCTTGGTGACCTCTTTCTCATTGAAAAATATTTTCCCTTTCGTAGGAAAGGTTAATCCTGATATCAACATCAAAGTCGTTGATTTTCCACAGCCGCTTGGTCCTAATATAGAAACCAGCGAATGTTCGGGAATAACAAAATTCAGATCATGCAATACTTCTTTGTCTCCATAATCCATAGCAATTTCTTCAAAATGAACTTGCACACTTTTCACCTCTTATTTTTTCTTTACTGCTTTCCTATCCAAAAACATTGTAACAAACCAGAATGGATTTGGATACATAAATTTAATGTAAAGTTCGTGATTTAACAAGTTCGTTTGTTTTGTTTTTGTAAACATATTGCTTAAAATGTGCATTTGTTGTATATTGTAGTACTGGAGGCTTTATCTATAAAGCAAGTATATAGGTTTAATAACTATAAATCGTTCGTGTTTAACCGAGATGTATTTGGATTACTCACAGAAGATTTCACACAATAGAAAAAGGGCTGCCTCTTTTATGAGACAACCCCTTTTCTATCGTGCCTATTCATTTTATTGAGGATCAACTACCTCGTATTCACCCGTCATCGGGTCCATTTTCTTAACTTGTTCATTAGACATTGTGAACTCGAACATACCGACCATATTGGACAGTTCTACTCCATCTACTTCGTGAGAGTTGCGAATCTCGACTTGATAAGTATCATCATCTAATTTTGAAGTAAAGAATTGATTATTTTCTGGAGAGATTCCAGTTTGTGCAATGACTTGTTCTAAAACAAAAACCTCTTCTTCTTCAGGAGTTAACGCTGTTTCAACACTTTCTGACTCTTCTGTTTCAGTACTCTCACTGCTGCTTTCGGATTGAGTGGCTTCTGGTTGACTTGCTTCTTGTTCTTTACTTGCCAACCAAGTTTTAATTTCTTCATCAGAAGCTTCTAGAATATCATTTCCTGTAGCAGCCGCGTATTCTTGACTGATCAATACAGAATTTCGTTCATCTTTATAAACAGAATTTTCAACTAACTCATAAGTAGGTTCTTCTTTCATCGTTTCAACTTGTGCACTGCTGATTTTATCTCTTAAGTCTTGGGCTTTCGCTTCTAAATCAGCATATTCAGAAAGATCATTTTGCAACAATAAATCAATCGTCCCGCCGGCTTCACTATATTTTCCAGATTCAAACAGAACCACACTGTCATCGTACATATTTTGATAGACTTCTTCTGATTGAGTGACTTCAACACTCGATTGGCTGTCTGCAGAGCTTGCGTTGCTTGCGCTACCTCCCCCATTTCCACATGCTCCAATAACCAGTGTACTTAGAAAAAGAACTGCTGTTGCAACTTTTTTGTTTCTCATGATATAGCCTCCTTGTTTCCATTATTTTAAAGCTAATACATTGGTAAACACAATTCATCAGCTTAGACACTCAGTGTTTATTCCTTTACAGAAGCAAACTCTGAATCCCTTGATTCAATTATATAATAATAAAACTAAATTACTATTAAAATTTGCTATCCCTTTCTATAAACATTCTTCTTGTGAATACAATTCATCTAATACTATAATGAATAAAGCAAGGAGGTGGAACAATATGAAAAATTTTATACAAGAGTTTAAAGAATTTGCTTTTAGAGGGAATGTTCTGGACTTAGCAATTGGGGTCGTTATCGGTTCAGCTTTTACAGGAATCGTGACTTCACTTGTGGACAACATTATCAGCCCCGTGGTTGGTGCTCTTACCGGCGGATCTGATTTATCGAACCTTTCTTTCACGATTGTTGGAGTAGAACTTACTTACGGAGCTTTTATCAGTTCAGTGATCGACTTTTTGATTATTGCATTTGTTATCTTTCTATTTGTGAAAGTCATCAATAATGCCCAAGGCAAATTCATGAAACAGGTTGAGGAAGAAGAGATAGAGGTGGAAGTACCTCCTTCTGAGCAATATTTAAAAGAAATCCGTGACTTGCTGGCCAAGGATAAAGGCACTTCTATCTAATGAACAAAATCAAAAGACACTTCACTCAAAATAGAGAGAAGTGTCTTTTAGCTTAACCTTTATAAGTAGCGTATAAAATTTCTTTCAACTCTGCAATCAATGGTTCTTTTGGATTAGCTGTCGTACATTGATCCTCAAAGGCTAATTCTGCTAATCTGTCTGCCGCTTGATCCAGTTGTTTTTTTGTAACTCCTTGCTCTTTCATACTCATCTGAATATTCAGTTTTTTCCCTAATTCGTAGATTTTTTGAATCAAAGCTTCTACCAATTCAGCTGTCGTTTCTCCTTTTAACCCAAGGTAACGAGCAATTTCAGCATAATCTTCATCTGCTCGGAAATACTCGTACTTCGGAAACAATTGATGTTTTGAAGGAGCTTTAGCATTGTAGCGAATTACATGGGGCATCAAGATTGCATTCGCTCTGCCATGTGGAATCTCAAATTCAGCTCCAATTTTATGTGCTAAAGAATGATTGATCCCTAAGAAGGCATTTGCAAAAGCCATCCCTGCTAAAGTAGAAGCATTGTGCATTTTTTCGCGGGCCTCTTCAGTAGCAAAAGCATAGGATTCTTCCAAATATTCAAAAACCAGTTTGATAGCTTGTAAACTAAGGCCTTTTGTATAATCGCTTGCCATAACAGAAACATAGGATTCTATTGCATGAGTCAATACGTCCATCCCAGTATCTGCCGTAATGGATTTAGGCACTGTCATCACGAATTGAGCATCAATGATGGCCACATCTGGTGTCAACGCATAATCAGCCAGCGGGTACTTCACATTGATCGCGTTATCTGTAATAACGGTAAACGGAGTTACTTCTGAACCAGTTCCTGATGTGGTAGGGATAGCAACAAATTGTGTTTTTTTCAAATCTGGAATCTTGTACGCTCTCTTACGAATGTCTAAGAATTTTTGTTTTGCACCATCAAAATCAGATTCTGGTTGTTCATAGAATAACCACATTCCTTTAGCCGCATCCATAGCCGATCCACCACCTAAGGCAATGATTGTATCCGGTTGGAATTCTCGCATAGCTGCTGTTCCGCGATTGACCGTTTCAATAGACGGATTGGGTTCCACATCTGAGAAGATGCGCACAGCTACTGGATTTGAACGTTTCTTCAATTCATTTTCTACAATATCTGCATATCCAAATTGCACCATACCAGGATCACACACTACAAATACACGATTCACATTCGGCATTTTTTGCAAGTATTGGACCGAATTTTTTTCAAAGAAAATTTTTGGCGGTAATTTGAACCATTGCATGTTGTTTCTTCTTTTTGCTACTGTTTTGACATTCAGCAAATTCACTGCAGAAACGTTTGTTGACACGGAATTTCGCCCATGACTACCGCATCCTAAGGTTAGAGATGGCAGCATGTTGTTGTAAATATCCCCGATGCCCCCTTGCGCAGTAGGTGAATTGACAATCACACGACCGGCCTTCATTTGTTCTCCAAATTCTGCTGCTAGATCCATACGATTGGTATGGATGGCTGCAGAATGCCCAAGTCCGCCAAGTTCCAACATTTGTTGGCTTAATTCAAATCCCTGTGCTGTATCGTTCGCTTTCAGCATAGCTAATACAGGAGATAGTTTTTCTCTTGATAATGGATATTCACTGCCCACTCCATCTAATTCCGCCACCAATATTTTAGTGCCCTTTGGTGCTTTCAGACCAGCAAGTTTTGCGATGGTGTCTGCCGATTGACCAACGATAGCTGGGTTTACCGCTGTTTTGTCTTTATTCATCACGGTATTTTCCAGTAAAGCCAACTCTTTTTTAGGCACAATATATACTTGTAGACGTTCGAATTCTGCTTTTACTTCATCATAGATCTCTTGATCCACGATTACCGCTTGTTCAGAAGCACAAATCATTCCATTATCAAATGTTTTCGACAGAATAATGTCGTTTACAGCCCGCTTGATTTTAGCTGTTTTTTCAATGTAGCTTGGTACGTTTCCAGGACCTACACCAAGTGCCGGTTTTCCTGTAGAATAAGCCGCTTTTACCATTCCTGATCCCCCAGTAGCCAGTACAACCGCAATATCATGGTGATTCATCAGCGTATTCGTGGCTTCTAACGAGGGTGTCTCGATCCATTGAATAATATTCTTTGGTGCCCCTGCTTTTACCGCAGCTTCATACAATACTCTAGCCGCTTCAGCGGATGATTTTTGAGCACTTGGATGAAAAGCAAAAATAATCGGATTCCTTGTTTTTACAGCAATCATGGCTTTAAACATCGTTGTAGAAGTTGGATTAGTTACCGGAGTTACTCCGCACACTACTCCGACCGGACTTGCAATCGTCATTAACCCGGCTTGTTCATCATCCTGAATGACGCCAACTGTTTTATCATTTTTGATATCATGCCAAATGGATTCTGTTGCAAACATATTTTTCACACATTTGTCTTCATAAACGCCACGTTTAGTTTCTTCCACGGCTAATTTAGCCAAGCGCATATGGTCATTCAGTCCAGCCAACGACATTTGATGGACAATGTAATCAATTTTTTCTTGATTAAAGTCTTCCAACTCTGTCAACGCTTTTTTAGCTTTAGTTGTGTACCCTTGAATAACATCCTCAACGGAAACTTCTTTTGTTTTAAATTCTCTTAGCACTTCTTGCATATTCCTATTCCTCCAAACTTTGTTATCTATTTCACATATGATATTACCTCATTTTTTTTAGAAAGTAAATCATTTTATGTGATTAAATTCGCTTATTTTAAACTTCTATTTTCGAACTAAAAAATGTTATAACAGGATCGACGAATAATTAGTACAGTTGTTTTGTTAATAATTGAGCATATATGGTCTGTATTTTTTCTCTAAGTGCTTTTAAAATTAAACAAAAAAATCCATTTAATTAGACAGAAAATTAAATGGATTTTTTGCTCTTCTTTTAATTTATCTCATGATAGTGTGAATAAACTTCCTGCTTTTTCATAGCGCGTATTTTAGCCACTTCTTTAATAGCCTCTTTACTGCGCAGGCGTTGTTCCTCCATGACTTGTGTAACATGCTCTCTGACTGTCCATTTTTGCCAACTCATATCTTCTTCCGGACACAAGGAGCTTTCGCTGTTTCCTTCAACAATCACACAAAATTCTCCACGAATCTCTGTGTTTTGCGCCCATTCCTGAACTTCTTCTATCGTCCCTCGAATAAATTCTTCGTACCGCTTCGTCAACTCACGACATAAAACGATCTTTCTAGTTTCGCCTAATACCGTGCTCATATTCTTCAGCACTTCTTTCAACCGGTGCGGGGATTCATACAAGATGAACGTTTCCGGCCGCAAATTCAATTCTTCTAGCGCTTCTACTTGATCTTTCTTTTTACGCGGCAAAAAACCGTAAAAATAAAATGGTTGTGGACTCAAACCTGAAGCGATCAATGCTGTCAGAGCTGCATTTGCTCCAGGAAGTGGCACGACCGAAATACCTGCTTCAATACAAGCTACTACTAAATCATGTCCAGGGTCGCTAATAGAAGGCATGCCCGCATCACTTACTTGAGCGATATCCTGTCCGTCTTCCAACCGATCGATCAATTGGCCGATCCGTTCTTGGGAATTGTGTTCATGAAAACTGATTTGACTCGTATGGACATCAAAATGATTCAATAATTTTTGCGTATTTCGCGTATCTTCTGATGCAATCAAATCGACTTCTTTTAAAAGACGGATCGCCCGAAACGTCATATCTTCTAAATTCCCTATCGGAGTAGGAACGAGATACAATGTCCCAGTGGATTGCGGCTCAAAACTCTTTTGCTGAAACATCTGCTGTTTCCTCCTTAGTGTTTAACATTTCCATATTCACCACACATGCTGAATCTGCGGAAAGAGGAAATTCAACTCCTTGTTGCATCAAGTACTGTATTTTTCGTTTGCGCGTTTGCTGTTTAAACGCATATTCTGCCTTAGTGGCTTCGCTTCTTGTAGCAAATGCTTCCGCATAGACCATATGCACCGGACGCCTTTTAACAGGTTTGGTGTATTTGGCCCCAGTGCCAGAATTATGTTCCTCTTCACGCCGTTTTAATTCTGTGGTATAGCCGCCATAAAAGGTGCCGTCATTGCAATACAAGACATAGAAATAACTAATGGTGTTCTTTTCCAAATAACATAGCACTCACTTCCGGTAAATAATGGTTCTCTTCATCATAAACAATCAATGGAGGCAGCACGCGGAATCCCGTATCTTTTCCATCTTTGATACCTTCGATCAAAATTGTATTGGCTTCTTTCCCAATTTTTGGATAAACAAACCGCAATTTTTTAGGCGCCAAGCGATGAGCTTTCATTGTTTCTAAAATCTCCAACAATCGGTCTGGGCGATGGACAAAATAAGCTTTTCCATTCATTTTCAATAATCCGCTAGTCACTTTCATCACTTCGTCTAAATTCGTATGTAATTCATGACGCGCAATAGCCAAATGCTGGTTCGGATTACGAGTGCTTTTTTCGGTAGCTGCAAAATAAGGCGGATTACAAGTCACTACGTCTACAGAATCATGTTTGATCCAATTTGCAGCATCTCCTATTGCCCCATTAATAATGGACACCTTTGTTTCCAACTGATTCATCTGAATACTTCTTTCAGCCATGTTTGCTAAACGTTTTTGCAATTCGATTCCAATGATCGGGCTTTTCGTCTTTTGACTTAAGATCAGTCCAATAACTCCATTCCCCGCACATAAATCGACAACTTTTCCTTTATGATGCTTTGGAACTTGAGCAAAATCAGCTAATAAAATAGCATCCAGTGAAAAAGAAAATACAGAAGGACTTTGGATAATATCCAAGTCTTGACTGATAATTCGATCTACTCGTTCGTCACTTTGTAGCAACTGGTCCATGCACGTCACACATCCTTCATTCAGTATACTTTTTTTATTATAGCATAATGCAGCTCTCCGTTTTAAGGAAGTTTAGTCTCTGCTGTCCACTTTTTCCAAAGACAAAATAATTTTCCCTGTGTTTTTATTGTCTTCCATATAGCGATGCGCATCCGCGGCTTCTTCAAATGGAAATACACGATCAACAATCGGATGGATTTTGTCAGCTGTAAACAGCGGCAATGCCTTCTCTGCAAATTCATGCGTTAATTCAGCTTTGTATTCATCTGATCTTGGGGTCAATAATGTCCCTATCAGGGAAACCCGTTTACCTAATAACGCACCTAGATTGACGTTTTCAACCGTTGCGCCACCTAAAACACCAATTAAAATCCAACGGCCGTCTACTTTGATGGACTTCAGATTTTTCTCCCAGTAAGAAGCTCCGATAAAATCTAAAATCAAATCGACCCCTTTACCGTCTGTCATTTCAAGAACACGTTCAGAAAAATCTTCTGTTTTGTAATTGATTGTTTCGTCTGCTCCCAACCTTTTACAAAAATCTAATTTTTCTGCTGAACCAGCTGTTGTGATTACTTTTGCGCCAGTCAGTTGTTTCGCCAATTGGACAGCAGCCGTTCCAACACCACTTCCGCCTGCATGAATCAATACAGTTTCTTCTTGTTTTAATTCACCTAACCAATACAACGTTTGGTAAGCTGTTAAAAATACTTCTGGTATGGCTGTCCCTTCTTCAAAAGTAGTTTCATCCGGCAGTACAATCGCTCGTTCAGCTGGAACCGTTACGTATTCTGCATAACTTCCCTCGTTCACTAAACTAGCTACTCGAGTTCCAGGTGTAAACTCCTTATTCGAGCTGTTATTTTCTTCCACCACTCCCGCCATTTCAACACCTAAAATAGGATATGGCGGTTTCAATTGTTGATTTTCACGCTTCATAATATCTGTTCGATTGATAGCCGTTGCTTTTACTTTTACCAGTAATTCACCTTTTTGAGGCGTTGGTTTAGCGCGCTCTTCCATAATCAATTCTGCTGCACTTCCTGGTTTTTTCATGCTGACTGCTTTCATAGATATCCCTCACTTTTCATCTTATCAAATACATCCACTATAACACGCTAACTTTCTTTTTTCTATTTAGAACTGATTACGCTTATACTTCAGAAAAACAAAAAAATACTCAGCTTTTACTGGGCTCGTTCGACCAGCTTGGACTAAGTACTTTTATCGGATTCTTTTTAACGGCGTTCGCCATAAATCACATTTAAACAAAACGCACAAGATTCATCATCGACTCTTCTTGAGCCATAGAATACGTTGCAGACATGAAAGCCGTCTTCATAGATTTTTTCAAGATTCAAACGAGATTTTGACATTTCCGTCTCGGCTGGTTCTTTACTAGCATCTGGTTTTTCCAAATCTGTCAATCGATCTCTCAGATGTTGATTTTCAATCCGTAATGAAGCATTTTCTTCAACCAATGCACCAATTTCATTTTTTAATTCTGAAATTCGATTCAACGCTTGGCCCGCATCATTCTCTAAACGATTGAAACTATCAAACAAAGTTTTTTTGTCCATCTTTTCACCCACGCTTATCATTGATCCTCCTTCAAAACAGAACGTTTCTTGTTCTATTCATTACTTTTTTACCGCGATTTTGCTGGCAAACGTGATGCGTCATTCATTAAACGAATCGCTAATTGCTCAAATATACCTTGAGCGTTGACGTTGCTTTCTAATTTTTTCTGGCTGGCTAAGATTTCTTCTATTGATGAAATAATGATCTTAGATGATTTATTATCCACGAATTGAGTCAATTCTTCTTGGTAGCGAGGAAAAGCAAGTCGAGAGGCCTCTGCATCGTAAGCTAGTCTTAATGCATCTCGGTAAATGAGCAGTAACAGTTCTAAAGCTAATTGGTACTGACTGCGTTCTTTAAAATGATTCATGATTGTCGTTTGAACAAAGACAAAACTCTGCTTATCTTTTTTAGCAATTTTCAAGAACCATTTCCATATGACTGGATGTGCATCCATGAACCATTCATCTTGACTCATTTCGTGAGCTTTCGCAATGTCATTGGTCAAATGTACCAGCAATGCTGCCTGGTTTTTGGATACCCCTTTATCTTCTAACTCTTGTTGCAAGATGTCTTTTGGAAGCGGAGAAAAGTGAATCAACTGACAACGGGATAAAATGGTCGGCAGGATCCGCTGCTTGGCAGTAGTCAATAAAAAGGCTGTCACATTTCCGCTAGGCTCTTCTAAAAACTTCAATAAGCTGTTCGCTGCACCCACTGTCATTTTTTCCACATCGCTGACAATAAAAACTTTCTGATTTCCTTCTACACCGCTTTTCCCAAATTCAGACTTCAAATAACGAATTTGTTCTACCTTGATCGATAGACCTTCTGGCTCAACTTCCACCACATCCGGGTGGTGCTGCTCAAATACTCTCGTACAATTTTGACACGTCGTACAAGGTATTCCATTTTGTTTATTTGGGCAAAAAAGCCCCGCAGCAATCCATAAGGCCAGCTCTTTCTTTCCCGTACCTTTTGCTCCTTCAAAAAGATAAGCATGAGCCAGCTTGTTGTGCTGCATTTTTTGCTGAAACTGCTGCATGAGTACAGGTTGGAGCCGATTTATTCTATTTTCGATTAGATCACGACCTTACTGTTCACTTTTGCTGTATTTAGGTTTCTTTCCATCCTCATTAGAAACGTTCAAATTGTTCGATCGGCATCACGAACACCGTAGCTCCACCGACTTCTACTTCAACTGGATAAGGAAAACTAGTCTCCATTGAAACATCAAAACTGGTTGGAGGAAGCATGTATTGTTCTCTTGCAGAACAATTTTCGCGAATAATGTCCAATACCTCATCCACTCTTGCTTCTTCTACCCCAACAATAAACGTAGTATTTCCAGCTTTTAAAAAGCCGCCAGTTGTAGACAATTTCGTTGCACGAATCCCTTTATCTACAAATACATTTGATAAACGGTTTCCATCTTTATCTTGAACGATCGCTAAAATAAGTTTCATCAGTAACCCTCTCCTACTCTATCTTAAAATGGTTAGTTATTTTTTCTATAATGGTATTATAGCAAACCTCAACAACTTGGTTTAGTTCTTGATCAGCATCGATCATTGTGATTCTCTCGGGATTTAAGTCGGCAAGCTTCAGATAAGCTTCACGAACTTTTTCGTGAAATTCTAATTTTTCTTGGTCCAAACGGTCAAATTGACGTTCTTCTTTTCCTTTATGGATCCGCTCTAAACCAACCTCAGCTTCAATATCTAAATAAAGGGTAAAGTCAGGCTCAATATCATTTGTCGCAAATCGATTGATTGAAGCAACTTCTTCCATTCCGATTCCACGAGCATAACCTTGATAAGCAAGAGAGCTGTCTACGAAACGATCACACAAAACAATTTCATTTCGTTCCAAGGCTGGAAGAATCTTTTCCGTTAAATGTTGTCTTCTGCCCGCAGCGTATAACAATGCTTCCGTTCGAATATCCATTTCTGTGTGTTCAGGGTCTAAAATAAGCTCTCGAATTTTTTCAGCGATCCGACTGCCGCCTGGTTCTCTTGTAGACAATATGTGCTGCTCCAAAGTTTGTTCTAATCTTGGAAGCAATTCCTTAATGACACTCGTTTTGCCAGCCCCATCCGGACCTTCTATGGTAATAAAGATTCCCTTCAACTTTAAAAACCCCTCAATCTTTTATCTTATTATCATTATACTGTATCTAAGCGTTTCAGTCTAACTGAATTCTTTGACAGAATAAATAGATAGACAATTATTTTTGTCTAGTCCCACAACGCGGTGTTTTTTATCTAAACTCATCTGCAAACTGACAATATCCGCTGACAGAATCCTTTGTCCTTTCAATACTAACGGAATCCCTGGAGGATACGGCGTAATATTTTGAGCAGCAATTTCGCCTTCACTTTCTGCTAAAGGTACTTTTTTTACAGCAGCTTTTTTCTGCTTCG
The DNA here is from genome assembly GCF_045528485.1 of Desemzia sp. FAM 23990. Lineage (NCBI taxonomy): Bacteria > Bacillati > Bacillota > Bacilli > Lactobacillales > Carnobacteriaceae > Desemzia > Desemzia sp. FAM 23990. The sequence continues at coordinate 34,455 of NZ_JBGQQW010000009.1, read as the reverse complement.
CATACCCCATCTCTAAACTAGTTAACACGGGATAGTCAAAGTTCTGCTCCATTTTTTGCGCCTTTTCGTTAGGCACTCCTCGCGGCAAATGGAGTTCTTGAGTTGTTTTCAAAGAAACTTCGTCAGCTTTCAATAGTGGAAAAGTCAATAAAACAGCTTCAGGATCATTTTTTTCTGGATAAAGCCCTTGTTCTTCCAACAGCTGCGCCAACTGATCCCCGTTATGGTCAGGCCAGTGTACTCTTCCTTTTAGAGGATCATCGCTTTGCCAAAACTCCAATCCGCTTTCTTTGAACAACTCAATCCACCGATTGCGAGAAGCAAATGTCTCTTGCAAATCTTCTGCTGTAAATTGCGACAAGAAATAGCGAGCGTATTCCAGGCTTTGCATCAATAAATAAGAGGGGCTGCTCGACTGCAGCATATGCAAATAATGCTTTATATTTTGGTGTATTTGCTTAGGAAGCTGTTTTCCAATGTGCAAATATCCTGTTTGCGTTAGGGCAGGCAGCATCTTATGAGCAGACTGCACTACCACGTCTGCCTCTTGGTCTAATGCAGAAAGCGGGAATGGTGCACCTAGCGTGAAGTGAGCACCATGCGCTTCATCTACCAATACGATCGCTCCTTGCTGATGAGCGTAATCCATTACCTCTTTCAATTCAGCAGTTTGGCCATTATAAGAAGGATACGTCAAAATAAGTGCTTTTATGGAATCCGCTTTTTCAAATCCTGAGCGAATGTGAAGAAAGTCCCAACCTACAGCTTCCTTTTTCTCCGCTTGATAAGTAGGGGTAATAAAAATAGGTTCAGCCTCTGCCAACTCTAAAGCATGAATAACCGACTGGTGGCAGGAGCGATCGACCAATACCGCATCCCCTCTCGATATTGTTCCTAAAACCATCGCCAAATTTCCTACAGTAGAGCCGTTGATCAAATAGTAGCTTTGCTCGCTGTTATAGAAATCTGTCAGCAAATCCTGACTTTCTTTCAATACGCCCTCTGCTTCGTGCAAATAGTCCAAGCCGGATACTTCGGTTTGATCCATTGCCAATACCTGCTTCATGCAAGATTCCGCAGGCCAATTTACCCCATTCTTGTGTCCAGGAACATGAAAAGAAACTTTTTCCTGTTGGAGATGACTTTGCAATGCACAAAAAAGAGGACGGCGTTGTTGTTGAATACGTTTCTCTTGCTTCACAACTTTCACCCTCCTTATTTTTTCTTATTCTATTTAGTATTTCCCTGTCAAATCGCCTTTGATTTTACGTTCTCTGGCTTCTTTGAACAGGTAAAAATATTTCGCTTCCGCCAATTTAGTTTGCGCGAATAATTGCCCATCTTTCTCAATAGAAGAACGTTCGATTCTTTTAGACATCTCCCAATCTTCTCTCAACTTTTTCATTAGGAGCAATAAAGAATCATCGTATTCTTTGCGTAATCGATATTTTTTCTTCCATCCCATTTTATTTCCAACTTTCTGAACAAATCAAGGGTTGACTCTGCTTTTTAGACGCGTTGCGCAAGGCAGACTCTCTATGATTTCATTTTCTCTTTTTGTTGGGAAAAACCACCCAACTAAAAGAGAAAAGTAAACTCTATGAGAGTCTAAACGCCCAACTCCACGCTCTGCTCTTTAGACGAGCTACGCAGAGCAGGATTCCTATGATTTCGATTTTTTCTTTTTATTGGGAAAAACACCCAATGAAAAGAAAAAAGTCGAACTCTACGGAACCCTAAGCGCTCTGCTCCGCTCTCTTATATTTCGCGGCGTCCTTCTACGGCTTTCATTAACGTGATTTCATCGGCGTATTCGATATCGCTGCCGACAGATAATCCATGAGCCAATCGGGTAACTTTGATACCGGCCGGTTTGATCAAACGCGACAAGTAAGTGGCTGTCGCTTCTCCTTCAGCGGTGGCGTTGGTAGCCAAAATCACTTCCTGTACTTCATCAGACTGCAGTCTCTTCAATAAAGAAGGGATATTGATATCTTCAGGGCCTGTCCCTTCGATAGGAGATAAAATACCATGCAATACATGGTACAAACCATTGTAGTCTCTTACCTTTTCAATTGAGATCACATCTTTTGCATCTTCCACAACTAAAATCATGCTGCGATCACGAGCTTTATCCTGGCAAATCTCACAAGGATCTCCTTGAGTGATATGCCCACAAATAGAACAATAGTGCAAATCACGTTTAGCGCTGATCAAAGCTTTTGCAAAATCAGTGACGTCATCTTCATTCATTGAAAGAGTGTAAAAAGCTAATCGAGCAGCTGTTTTCGCACCAATTCCGGGTAATTTCATAAAACTATCCATTAATTTTGATATCGGTTCAGGATATTGCATGTCCATTTCCTTCCTCATTTACAAACTTTTGTTTCCTTTAAAAAAGGGATCCCGCAACGGCATCCCATTTCCTGCTTCATTTTAATCTTGCTGTTAGAATCCTGGCATACCTTTAGTGTACTTGCCCATAGAAGCTTCTGTTTGAGCTTCGATCTTAGCCAAAGCATCGTTTGTAGCTAATAAGATTAAATCTCCCAAAATTTCGCTGTCTTCAGGATCAATCACTTCTGGGTCAATTGAAATACCCGTCATTTTTTTGTCTCCCGTAAAGGTTACTTTTACTAAGTCCCCATTTGCAGAACCCACAAACTCTGTAGCGTTCAATTCCTCTTGAGCTTGTTGCATTTCTTTTTGCATCTTTTGCATTTTTTTCATCATACCTTGCATATTTCCCATTCCACCGCGCATATTAAAACTTCCTCTCTTATTTTAATCGTTTCGAACTTCGACGATGTCAGCACCGAACATTTGCATCGCTTGGCTGACGATTGGATCCTCTTTTTTTTCTGTTGTTTCTTCCATTTCTTCCTCATCCGTTGGAATCAATTGGTCTAAACTTTCCCAGTCACCATGGTTTCCACTATGAACAGGCGAATTTCCACTCGCTTTTTCTGTGTTTGGACTTGGTTGAGCAGGAGCTGCTTTTTTTGCTTTCATTTTATCTTTGTTCTGTTTGATATAGGTACTTCTTATCGTAGGCCATTGTTCAGCCGGCACGCAGATCATTTGCGGCGAGTGGCCAATCAATCGACGTAAATACTCACTGACAGCTTCAATTAATTCGCTGTCGTCAGTAGCCTTTTGACACAAAATATCATATTCAAATGAAACAATCAAACCATTTGGACTAGCTGCAACTGGTGTAGAAGCTTTCATTACCGCACGTTGCGTTACTGACAACATATTTAACAAATCTGGCCAGACGTCTTTTAGTTGGACCAGATCGCCCTTGGTTGCTACTTCCAGTACTTTATAGATGGCTGTCGAATTGGGTTTGAAAGCTCCTTTGATAGGGGCTTTCGGTTTTTTCTTCGCTTTTTCGACTGGTTGTCCAGAGCCGTTTGCCAGAATGTCCTGCATTTTCTTTTTCATTTGTGCTAATTCGGCTTCTAATTCTGACATTCGCGGACTATCAGCAGCTGTTTCCATATTAGCTGCTGGTGCTTGTCCCAGATTAGGATTTGCGGTTGGCATTGCACGAAGCTGCGTTAATTTGACCGTTGCTACTTCAATGTAGACATCTGCATGACTCGTTAAGCGCATTTCACGTTGTGTTTCATTTAGCGTTGAGATCACTTCATAAAGCACATGCGAATCGATTGTTTTGCTTAACTCCATAAAATGCTCGTCTACATGAGCACTTTCCAAGATATCGGCTTTTTGCGGAGCTTGCTGGTAGACCAGCAAATCTCGACTGAACAGGATAATGTCCTCTACAAAGCGAGCCACATCTTTTCCTTCAGCAAGGATCTCTTGTACTAAGGACAACCCTTTTTCCGTATTGTGCTGAGTAATCGCATTGAAGAATTCAACCAACCGCTCTTGTGTCAAGCTGCCGGTAACAGCCATTGCATTTTCCATAGTGACAACATCGTCGCCAAATGAAATGGCCTGATCAAGAATACTCAATGCGTCACGCATTCCGCCCTCTGCTGCTCGGGCAATGACTTTCAGGGAATCTTCTTCAAAACCGATATTTTCCTGACCCAGAATATATTCCATTCGGTCACAAATATCTCTGACGGAGATTCGTTTAAAGTCAAACCGCTGTGTCCGTGAAATAATCGTTAATGGAATCTTATGCGGTTCGGTTGTTGCTAAAATAAACACTACATTTTTAGGCGGTTCCTCCAAAGTTTTCAGCAAAGCATTGAAGGCACCCGTTGAGAGCATATGCACCTCATCGATAATGTAAACTTTGTATTCTGCTTGTGTCGGTGCGTATTTGGCCTTGTCTCGGATGTCGCGGATTTCTTCGACACCGTTGTTGCTGGCTGCATCGATTTCAATAACATCATTTAATTGCCCCGTCGTGATCGCTTTACAGGTATCACATTCGTTACACGGTTCTCCATCTGATAAATTAGGACAGTTGATCGCTTTTGCAAAAATCTTTGCTGCACTCGTTTTTCCTGTACCACGAGGGCCAGTAAAAAGATAAGCATGACTCGTCTTTTCTTGAATCAAAGCATTTCTAAGTGTTTGAGTGATAGCCTTTTGTCCTGCAATATCTTGAAACCGCTGTGGACGCCACACTCGATAAAGTGCTTGATAACTCATCTTGCTTCTCCCTTCCTTTAACCACTGTACTAGATATTATTATACGGTAAATCGGAGCAAATTTAAACCATTCATGAGACTGTTTTTAAAAGGTTTACGATTTCCCGATACAAACCTATACTCTATAATCATTCAACCTTTTTAACCGTAGCCAAATACACTTCACGTTCCAAATACAGAGGGCAAGTATCACCTTCTTTAGAAATAGTAATCGGTTCTTTTGTTTAGCTTGCATAGTTAACAATCCACTATAAAAATTCGATTTTTTTATGAGATAGGGAACTGATAGTTAACATTACAACTTCGTAATTCTCTCTAATTGCGAGATAGAGGACCGTTAACTCATATTTCAATTCACTTATCCGCTCCAATTGTGAAGTAGAGGCTCATTAGCTCACATTTCAACTCGTTTATCCACTCCAATTGTGAAGTAGAGGCTCGATAACTATAAAACTTTACCACTCGAGGGTATTTTGATAAAGGCAACTATATTGGAACGAAAAAAACCAGCCGCATGAACGACTGGTGTTATGTTATAATATCCAATTTTTTTGAAAATTATTCTATGTACATACAGCACATGGTGAAGCAAACTTAGTGCTGCTTCCTTCCAGACCTGACACGATTCGTAAGTCCACCATTGCTATACGGCCTTTCGGCAATTCCAATTATACTAAATTTCTCCAAAGATATCCAGTCTTTTTCGAAAACAATTCTTTTTTTGTGTCCTTTATGACTCAAAAGCCCGTTAGGATATACTTAGTCCATTTTACGGTGCATCATTTTTTGGAACAGTTGATAGTTTTTATTTCCCCCAGATAAATTATATACCGATTCAAACCCCATATTCAGCAAAATATTTTGAGCAGCATTTCCCGTAACTCCTTTATTGCAATACGTTACTGTGGGAATCGCTTTATCCAGCTCGCCGATTCTGTCACGGAGTTCTGCTAAAGGAATATGCACGGCACCTTTCACCCGCGAAACCTCGTAATCCTTTTTGGAGCGTGTATCGATAATCTGCAAATTATCGCCTTTGTTTTGACACGCTACTAAAAATTCCGGCGTCATCAACGGATTGCGATTCAATGCATTATCCAGTCCCATCCCCGTATACAGCACAGGATCTTTTGTCGTTGCAAACGGAGGCGCATACGCTAAGTCCAAATGGAACAAATCTTCTGCTTTAGCTTTAAACGTGATCGCTGTAGCTAAGACATCGATCCGTTTATCCACGCCGTTCTTCCCTACAATTTGAGCGCCTAGAACTCTTTTTGAAGCTTTATCCGCTAATGCTTTGATCGTCAATTCTGTGCCGCCCAGGTAGTCGGCATGATCTGGTTTGATACTGTAAAGGACCTCTACGTCATATCCTTGTCGAGCTGCTTCTTTATCTGTCAAACCCGTTTGGCCAATGTGCAGATCAAATACGCGATAAATGCCGGTACCGAGTATGCCGCGGTGTTCTAATTGACCGCCTGTTATCGCATCTCCGGCAATACGCCCCATTTTATTCGCTGTCGAACCCAGCGGACGGTAAAGAGGCTGTCCTGTAATAACTGAAAAACTTTCCGCTACATCTCCTACTGCATAGATATCAGGAATAGACGTCTGCATTTTAGGATTCACTTTGATTGCCTTGGACTCGCCTAAATCGATTCCGATTTCTTCTGCCAACTCCGTATTGGGACGCACGCCAGCCGCTAAGATAACCAGGTCTGTTTTTAAAGTCTGTCCTTTTGTGGTCACAAGCTGCTCCACTTTCTCTTCTCCCATAATCTCAGCAACCGTGTCCCCAAGATAAAGTTCTGCTCCATGTTCTGCTAAGTGTTCTTCCACTCGAAAAGCCATATCCGCATCCAAAGAGGGCATCACTTGATCAGAAAACTCCACTACACTGACCTTTATCCCTAGATTGGTCAACTGTTCAGTCATCTCCATACCAATAAATCCGGCTCCGATAATGACTGCTTTTTTGACAGAATGGTTCTCCATATAGTCTTTGATATGGCGCGTATTTTCTATTGTGCGAACTTGAAATGCATTGGAATATGTCCTTTTGTCAAATGGCGACGGAGTATAGGGTCTTGCTCCTGTTGCTAATACGAGTGTGTCGTAATGGTCCAGAAAAGCTTCGCCCGTTCTCAGATTGCGGACTTGGACCGTTTTATGATCTTTATCAATGCGAACCACATTATGTTCTGTTAATACGTCCACATTATAGCGTGTCTTGAACCATTGGGTATCACGCGGAGTCAATTTATCCATACTGCCCACTTCTCCTCCAATAGCATAGGGGATTCCGCAAACGGAATATGAGATATCTTTTCCTTGTTCATAGACAACGATTTCTGCTTCTTCTGTATTTCTTCTGGCTTTAGCCGCTACCGATGTTCCTGCAGCTACCGAGCCGATCACAATGATTCTCATCGCATTTTCCTCCTTAGTTAAGTGACACTGATTTCTTTTAGTGTAACTTACAATTCATAAAATTTGAAGAAACAAATGTACAAAAAAAAGCAACGTGACTAGTAGCTAGTTTTACGTTGCTGTTTTTTTACTTAATGCGTTTCTACATAAACTGACGTGCGTTTTTCCAAGTACTCCTGCAAGAAGCCAAATAAACTGCAGACGACCCAATACACAACGGCTACTAAGATGTACATCGTCATGTAATCAAATTCTCGTCCACCAACGATCTTGGCATTTTGAAACATCTCCGGCACTGTGATCATCGCTGCTAAGGATGTACCTTTGATAATGTCCAGCATCACGTTGCTCAATGGCGGAATCGCAATCCGAGCTGCTTGAGGAATGATGATCTTGCGCATAATAAAGGATTTTTTCAATCCAAGAGCATAAGCTGCTTCCCATTGCCCATGATCTACGGAAGACAGCGCTGAACGAATCGTCTCAGCAATATAGGCAGCAGAATTGATACTGAACCCAATCACAGCCGCTGTCACAGCATCAAATTGAATCCCTATAAAAGGCAATCCGAAGTACAATAAAAAAAGCAGTACCAGAGCCGGCGTTCCTCTCATAAAAGAAATGTAAAAGCGGGCGATCCATTCCAATGGTTTGATCTTCGATATCCGCATAATAGCCACAAAAAAACCAATGATCGTTCCAAAAATGGTGCTGACTAGAGCAATTCCAAGAGTGTAAGGCAATCCTTTCAGTATAAAAGGAATACTTTCTAACGCGAGTTGTGGATCAAAAATGTATTGCCATTGTATTCCAGACATCGTCTTTTTCCAACTCCTTAGTAGGCAGAAACATCAATTTCACGGAAATCATAATCTTTTTCAACGGTTACATCTTCCCCATTGTAAAATTCTTTCGAAATTTCACTTAGCGTGCCATCTTCATGCATCGCTTCTAACTGAGCATTGATTTGATCCGTTAATTCATCGTTTCCTTTTTTGATAGCGTAATTGGTTTCACTTGGATTATAGAAAACATCTTCCAATATTTTTACAGGGATTTCTGGCAACGCTTCTAGTGCCATTGTTTGACCATAGTAGTCATTCAACACTGTGTCTGTACGTCCATTTGCTACATCCCACAAGTATTGATCATTGGTTGCATTATCGTAAACTACTAATTCTGCTCCAAAATGTTCAGCTACTTTCATGTAAGAAGTTGTCGCTGCACCAGCTGCTTTTTTCCCTTTTAAGTCCTCCAGCGTTTCGATTCCAGAGTTGTCTGTTTCTCTAACGACCATAGATCCGAAAGAATATTTATACGGTATAGTATAATTGTATTTATCGGCATTTTCTCCATCACGGTCGATCCCAAGAGCTGCAATATCGATTTGTTCACTGTTTAATGACGTCAACATTCCGTCTACGCCCATTTCAGTAAACTCTACTTCCAATCCTAAACGATTCGCGATTTCGCGTATAATTTCGACTTCAAAACCGGTTAGTTCATTTGTATCCCCATCATGATATGAGTTAGGGAAATAGGTTCCTGATGTAGCGACTTTTAACGTGCCATCTTCTTTAATTTCTTCCCAGCCTCTTGAAACAAGTGCCTCAGCAGCTTCTTCCTCATCATTTTCTTCTCCAGTATCGGCTTGTGACCCACAAGCTGCAACAAAGAACAGTGCACCTGCAAGTAAAGTCGTTAACCACGTGCTTTTTTTCTTCAACTTAAAAACCTCTTTTCTTTTTAATCACCTTACAAATAGTAACAGTGTGATTATCTGTCGTCAAACCATCATGAGAAAAAGCTCGACTTCAAGCACAAAATTGTATTCTTTTTTAGTGAAAGGCTTTAAAATAGCCTACTTTAAAGGAATAATCATAAACAATATTGTTTATATTCCTCCAAAAAACAGCTGATAGAAACTGTATTATTCATCTGTTTAACTTAGTTTAATATCTGCTTTTTGTGCAAAAAACTACAATCTCCTCTGTTTTTCTTAAGCGTTTTCGGTTATTCTTATTAAAAATAGATTGTTATCTGATGCTATTCAAAAAGGAGCAGAACTATGGAACCCATCATCGAAATGAAGCAAGTTAAAAAGGCCTTTGGCGAAAAAGAAGTGTTAACAGGTATCGATTTTAAAGTTTACCCTGGACAAATCATTGGCTACATTGGACCAAACGGAGCTGGGAAAAGCACCACAGTTAAAATCATTATGGGGTTATTGTCTCAAGATAGCGGTGAAATACATATTTTTGGCGAGAAGTTGCAAAACAATCAAGAGGACTATAAAAAGCGCATCGGTTATGTGCCAGAGAATGCAGATCTCTACGAAACGCTAACTGCTGCAGAGTACTTGGTCTTTATGGGGCAGCTGTATGGAGTGGAAGAGAAAGTCGTCCTTCATAAAGCTTATCAAATGATGACGGCTCTAGGCATCGAATCTTCTTTTCATGCACGTCTGGAAACTTTTTCCAAAGGGATGCGTCAGAAAGTATTGATCATCTCCAGCCTGCTGCATGATCCTGATTTACTATTCTGGGATGAGCCGTTAAATGGCTTGGACGCAAACAGTGTTTTAGTCATCAAAGAAATTTTAGTACGTTTGAAAGAACAAGGAAAAACGATTTTTTACTCTTCACACATTATGGATACTGTTGAAAAGTTAAGCGACCGGATCCTCATTTTGAATAACGGGCAAGTTGTGGCAGACGGTAGTTTTAAAGAAATTTCTCAAGAAGCAGATAGTACTCTGGAACATTTATTCAATCAACTGACCGGCTTTAATGAGCAAGGAGAATTAGCCGCCGCCTTTCTGGATGCCATGAAAGGAGAATCGGTCTATGAATGATTTTTTCAATAATCAGGAATCGTTGGAAACAAATCTCTCACCCAAACAGGATTCAGTCATCTTGAAAATAATGGATTTTTTTAAAGTGATTTACCTCAAAAATGATATTGATTACGCAACATTACGTTTGATCATTGAGAACAAATTGATTATGGACGGACGTCAACCTAATTTATTAGGCCAAGATCAACCGGCTAAAAAAGAAGGCAACTCTTTTTTTCGGTCATTGGGAGCTTATCTGCTAATCAGTTGTTTTACAGTGATTTTCTTATTTATAGGAGATTCTTGGATCTGGCAATACACTATTTATTTCAGCTATTTGTTTATCATGTTATTGTCCAACTTGATCGCCAGTTTTTCTGCCATTTTATTGGACACCAGAGACTATGAATTGCTGGGCACGAAACCTATTTCCAAGAAAACATTAAATGCCGTCAAAACTACGCATGTGTTCATTTATTTGCTTTCCTTTACACTGGTTTTAGGTGGTCCGGTGGTGATCGTTACTTACTTCGTGAATGGAATCGTCCCTGGACTTTTAGTGACTATTCTGACGATCGTTTTTTGTTTTTGGACACTATTGTTCACTCTAGGGATTTATTCTTTTGTCTTAAAGAAATTTGATGGGGAAAAATTAAAAAATATCATCTCTTATACTCAAATCGGTTTGTCTATTTTTATGGTGGTCGGCTACCAATTATTAGGCAGAGTATTTGATTTTGTAGATGTTTTTATTGTCTATATACCTCATTTATGGCATGTCTTTTTGTTCCCCATCTGGTTTGCGGCTCCTTTAGGAATGCTGCAAGAAGGTGTCACGATTTATTACGCCCTTTATGTAATTTTGATGATAGTATTGTCTATTGTACTGGCCGTTTTTTACCAAAAAAATGCTGAAAAAATGGAAGAGAGCTTAATGCAGCTGGCTGCCTCTAATAAACAAAGTCCAGAAAAAACCAGTCGCTGGCTGACCATATCGAAGAAGTTGATTTGCCAGCATACAGAAGAGATGCCTTACTATCACTTTACATGGAAAACGATTCAAAATGAAAGAGAGTTCAAAACAAGAATATATCCTTCTTTGTTGACTTCCTTCCTTTTGCCAGTCATTTTGATTTTCACTTCGTTTTCTGATGGCTTTAATTTGGCTGAATTGAGAGAAACGAATCTAGCTTACTACCTTTATTTCACACTTTTATTGGTGCCGGAGATAGTCGCTTCTATGAAATATTCGACTTATTACAAAGGAGCTTGGGCCTTTCAACTAAGTCCCAAATCGCATAAACCCTATTTTGTGATCGCAGCTGGCAAAGCCGTTTGGATCCGTATTTTATGCCCGCTCTTTTTAGCAGCTGGGACTATTCTATTATTTCTATTTGGTTGGGACGCTCTGTCCGTCACTTTGAATGCTTTTCTGGCATTGACATGCAGTTTCTTCGTTTATTTGATAGCAACTATGAAATACTACCCATTCTCACAAGAAAGAAACGCGGCGAACAGTTCTGAAGGCTGTATGACCAGTATCTTATTTGTCATCATGGCCGGAGTCATTGGGCTTATCAATTACGCTTTGGACAGCTACATTCCTTACGGCGGCTGGATATTGACCATCATCTTACTGCTTCTTACTATGAAATTATTATTCTTTTCATTTAAACACGATTAGTTTCTCGAATGATTAAAGGCGCCAGCGATATACTCGCTAACGCCTTTTTCTTTTGCAATGCAAACGAGGCTAATACAGTTTATTAGCCTCGTTTGATACTCTTCTCTACACCCAAATGGATTTTAAACGTCTTCTCTTCGATATTCTCCCTGTTTCCATTCCAGGTGGACTCGACAGCCATTTCCAAGTATTTATCTCACTCCTAACCAAATTTGCCGCTAAAACAACTTAGTTTGAAAAATACTCTTCTTTCAAGATACTGTACATTTTGTCTGTAACAGATTCCTCTTTTACAAACCGATTGTTTCGGAGTGTTCCTTCACAAATCATTCCTAATTTTTCCATCACTCTGCCTGAAGCTGGATTGCGTTCATCATGAACGGCTAAGATTCGCTGCAATTCTAATTCTTGGAATCCCAGCTGCAGCATTAATTTGGCAGCTTCCGTAGTATACTCTTTTCCCCAGTACCCTTTATTCAAGGTATAACCCATTTCTGCTTTTTTGTCCTTTTCATCTACACGCAAATCGATGGTCCCAATCATCTTATGAGTGTCTTTCAGCTCAATAGCAAATTTGCCCAAAGGACTGGCTAAGAAATATTTCGCAATATTTTCTTTCGTGTCTTCCAAACTTTTATGGGTTTCAAAGACGTATTTTGTCGTTTCTGCATCAGATGCATACTCATACATATCTTCCGCATCGCTTAGTCGAATGGGTCTCAACCGAATCCGTTCTCCATCAATCTGATTATGTACAGCAAAAATGTATTCTTTATTCATCACACCAGCCACCTTTTAAAATAGTTTACATCACTTGATTGCGTAAGATATTCGTTGCAGTATCGTAATAATAAAAGTGTTCTTGTTTTGCTGAATCTTTGAAAACCTCTAGTGTAACAGCAAATCCTGGAGAGCAATTTTCTTCTGTTAATTCATTCAAGTCCATCCATTTTAATTTGCCTTCGTCGGTTTCTTCCAGTAGTTCTCCTTGATAATCAGCTGTTTGGTATAAAAAGACGACATAGCGAAAATCTTCTTCCTCTTCATACCAATCTTTTATACCGCACAGTTTCAAATTGGATACCTCAAGTCCTGTTTCTTCTTTCACTTCTCTGATGACAGAATCCAGAATAGACTCTTTCGGCTCTAATTTGCCGCCTGGGAAGGTTAGACCTTGCCAATTTTTTATCCGTTGCTGCACTAAAACCTGGTTGCTCTCGCTATTGGTAATCATACACATATTGGTTAACATCACTTTACTCACTTTTTCCTGCCACCTTTAAAAAGACCAAGTTTTACTGAAATGCTCTTCAGCAGTATCCACAAAGTCATCATTTTCGACATCAATCAATTCATCCGTATCTTCTTGGTTCACTACAATCCGATCATACATAATGTAAGGCGGATTTCGAAAGCCAATCTCAAAAAACGACTCATTCATCAAGTGAAATGTGGTTCCAATCATTACGGTTTCTTCAGCGCTCGTATCAAAAATGACATTGGCGCGCTGCTTAAACAACTCATCATCTTGTTCAAAATAGTAAAAGTTCGCATCTTTTCCCACATAAATGATGGGTTCAGTGACCGTTTCTTCTTGGTACATTTCTAAAGCACGAACACTCTCCGGGTCATGTAATTTGCCAAAATATTGCATCTCATCTTCAGAACGATAGATGTAATCACCGAATGTCTTTTGTCTGTCGCGCACTAGAGGTGTTACGTGATCATTCACTTCTAAAAATTCATTGTATCTCAAATGTCCTGCAACGAGCCAGATACTCAGTCCTAAAATGAGGACCCCACCTCCTGCTGCAATCTTTTTCTTGTGCCGACTTTTTGAATAACCTAAAATCATGCCGGTCAACATCAGCAACACTAGAATAACAACTGCCACTGCAACCATTGTAGTATTGTAAAAAGTTTCTGCTGCTAACCAAAATTCAACTGACACTATTTCTCACTCCCTTATATCTATTTCCTTCCATTTTACCACATAATAAGCACCTTCCCAGTCAAGTTATTGGTATATATGTCTTTCAGATGCAATTTTCCCCGTGAGAAAAATTGCAAGAACCAACTACTCTTGTTTACCAACTTGATTCAGTCGTTTAGTTACGTCGTTATTCTCATTTGGATATAAGTGAAATATATTCCGAATGTCATTTCAATACTTCCAAGACCTAGTCAGTAAAGTCACTCTTTCTCCGAATCGTAAACCTGAATAAAAAAGAAAATGAATCTTAAAAAATATGTACAAAAAAGCCGAATACCTTTTACTAGTATAACGGCTTTTCATACTCATATTACCATACTGACTCAACCTAGATAAATTTATCATAATTATCCAATATATCTTTAGCACCTTTGTAACTATAATATTTATCATTTTGCTCAGTTATATCTTCTTCTGTTACTCCCAATTCTACAATCAAATCTAACTGTAACCTTGTAGAATTACTTGTAAAATATTCATAATTATCTTTTTCAAATGTAATAACTAATAAAACTAGATCCCCATCTAATGTCTTTAAAGGAAAACAATGCCCCCAAGATTCCGAAAAATATTTCTCGCTTTTTTCATTGTATTTAATTCCATAGACCGATAGGCTATTCTCTATTTCTTCTATCGAATACTTACCTTCTGTATATTCATTGATATTGTCTAGCTCTAGACTAAAATATGAACCAAATAGTCGACTGATATCTACACTCTCTAAATCAAACCATTTTTTTAACATGTTTTCTATTTTTTGCATTATGTCACCCACTTAATTCATATACACTAAACTATTAAAGATTGCTGACAAAAAACAATTTTGGCTTTGTTTAAAAAGATTATTTTTCTTCATCTACATCCGGTGCTTTTAAATCATCAAACTTCAGGCTGTTCAAGTAGTCCATATCTTCATCAGAGATTTTAAAATCAAAGACATCCGCATTTTCTACTACCCGTTCAGGATGAGACGACTTGGTCAGCGGAACAAAGTTGTGCTGCAGACTGAAACGCAGTAACAGCTGAGCAACGGATTTTCCGTATTTTTTGGTCATGGCTTGCACTTTATCATCCTCAGACATTTGCTTGATTGGGGACAACGGAGACCAAGCTTCCACAACGATTTGCTCTTTTTTACAAAAAACGACTGTTTCTTCTTGCAGCACACCAGGATGCAATCTGATTTGATTAACCATCGGCTTGATGCGGCAGTTGGCAATCAAATTTTCTAAGTGTTTTACCATAAAATTACTAACACCAATCGCTTTAACTTTCCCCGCTTCATAAGCATCTTCTAAAGCACGCCAGGTTTCAATATTGTCTTCCTTCCAGTTCTCTCCTCGGTCTTCAACGACGGGCCAATGGATTAAGTATAAATCGATATAGTCGAGTCCCAGCTTTTCCAGTGATTCATCAATGGCTTTGCTGGCTGCCTCATACCCGTGATTAGGATTATCCACCTTGCTGGTAATGAACAAGTTCTTGTCAGAAAGATCGACTTGATGAATGGCCTTTCCTACCTGCTCTTCATTCCCATACATTTGTGCGGTGTCAATCAAACGGTAACCTACCTCAACCGCTGCTTTTATCGTATCATTGCAGACTGTCTGATCTTTATTTCCAGAAGTTCCTAGTCCAAAAGCTGGCATTCTCACACCATTATTCAATTCAACAGTATCAAAAATATTCTCCATATTTCTCATCCTTCCCTTCCACTAGCTATTCATCAATTGCCTTGCCTCATTCATCTTCTATTGTATCTTTTTAAGATCTGCCATTCCAAATGAAAGACTCGACGGTAAATAAAATCACTTGAAAAGTCCTGATCATAGTGGGAAAAGATACTTCTAGCGTTCTTTTTCTATAATAGATTAGGATATCATTAGTTGGTAGAAAAGTTAAGATGGTGGCTATCTTTGAAAGGAGTTGGTGCTTGTGTATGTAAGTACTGAAGACTTAGAAAGGAAAAGCCTTTTGCCCGTATCGGAAGTATTGCAACTCATGCGAATGTTTGGAAGTCTATTGATTTCCTTAATCACATTAGTGGTTGCAATCGCTAAAAACGACAAAAAAAAATAACCGTCTTGCTTTAGCCAGCAACGGTTATTTTTTAACTTGTTCAAAGCTACCGTCTTAAACGGTTCTACAAGATGGGGATATGTTCACGCATATCTCCTCTTCAATAAGATTATAATACAAACGTAAAAAACTATCCATTATTTTGAACAAATTCAGCTATTCTACTCGCGACCTTTTCCGCTTCTAGATGCGTATTGTCTATTTTGAGGTAGTTTACCTGTTTAATTTTTTCTGTAACCTCATTTGGCAAAGAATTTAACCGATGCTTTTCGTGCGTCGTTAGTAAATCGTTTCTAGAAAATTCAATATTTCGTTTTGAAGGTTTAGCTTCTAAGCGGCTTTCTCCAATGTTTCTCTGCAGGCGAGTCTCTAAATCTGCTTCCAGTTCAATAAGAAAGACTCTGCCTTGTCCTTCCAGAAATATTTCACTGATTTCAGTTAGAAAATCGATATCTTCTATCAAATCAAACGCTACTACAACTGTAAAAATAATGCTTTCGGTAACGTTTTGCTCATTGCTGACGAAAGCTTTGAAGAGTTCTTTACGCGTTTGGTCCGATAGACGAAAAGTTTCTTTCCCATAACCGAGAAACTTGGCAAATAAATCGATCGTTTCATGATTGTGAAGCAACTTTGCCTCTATTTTTTTCTCTAACTCTCTTCCCACCGTCATTTTACCGACAGCTTGAGGCCCCATAATGACTATTAAGTCCACTACTAATCAACTCCCTGATGATGAATCTGGTTTAATCACTAACCTATACGCTTCCCAATGTGGATGCCCAACCACTTGTTTCCCCCGCAAATGAACTTTTCCATATTCATCGATCAACCCGTGAAACTTCTGCCACTCTTTCAGCGTGAACGTGCCGGTACTTTCTACATAGTTCTTCAATGTCAGGTAATCCGTACTGTGTTCACTGCCTAAATGGCGGAATAATTTGAGCGCATAAGTATCTGCTACAAAGACCGGTTCTTCAAATGCGTACAGCAACAACACGTCAGCTGTTTCATTCCCGATTCCCTTGAATTCCAACAGCCGTTCGCGCAAATTGTCAGGGTACTTGCGCTTGATTTTCTCTAAATCAAACGCATACTTCTTCAGCCAACTAAAATATTCCAGAATCAGCTGCGTTTTTCGCTTGTGAAAGCCGCTTGAATAAATGAGTGTTTTGAGTTCTTCAGTCGATAAGTCAGCGATCACTTCAGGATCAAACCCCGTCGCTTCTTTAAGCCGATTCAACGATAATGCTGTGTTATGCCAAGTCGTGTTTTGGACGAGAACAGCTCCTAACATCATCTCAAAAACCGTCTCAGCCGGCCACTTCGTCCCTGCCTCGACATACTGATCCAATAATTCATAAAGCTGCTTTAACTCCAGTTCTTTCTTCATAATACAACGTTCTCCTTATTGTTCTAAACCGGCAATACCAAACGCACCAGGACCGCCATGTGTCGAAATGACCGATCCAGCTTCAATCCACGTTACTTTTTCAAATCCGTTCTCTTTAGCAACTTCTTCCATTTGAGTTTTTATACTGTCGTCTAACCCAATTGAAAACACAAAGTAAAGCTGTTTTCTATCGATAGGGTATTTTTTCAAATAATCCTGCATCAATTCGACAGACACTCGACTCATTTTTCCACGATACTTTTTAGTGGAAACCAATTTGCCATCAACCAATTCAATCACGGGTTTAATTTTCAACAAAGAGGCACTGATATAGGCCGCATTAGATACGCGTCCACCTGCTTTTAAGAACTCCAGACTGCCCGGAACAAAGACCATTCTTGATTTAGGAACACTGGCTTCAATTTTCGCCAATAATTCTTCTAAAGCAATCTCCGGGTTCTCTTCCAACAACTCAGCCGCATGCAATACGACTACCGATAATCCTGCCGAAACATTTAACGCATCGATCAAATGGATATCGGTAAAATTTTCTGCCGCAATTTCTGCATTATGGAATGAAGAAGAAGCTTTTGACGTGTATCCGATGTGCACAATCGTATGCTCTGGATAATCGCGTTTAATCTTCGCAAAAAACTCTTCGTATTCGTTAGGATTCGTAGATGTTGTAGATGGAGTCATTTTAGTGCGGTTGTAGTAATCATAAATTTCAGATACCGGAAGCGAACCATCATCTTTGTAATCGACCCCATCCATCACGACATGCATCGGTACAATTTTGATAGTGTATTTTTCAGCTAAGTCCTTTGGTAAATCTGCGCCACTTTCTGTTGTAAAAATAATCTTTCGCATCATTTCTCCTCCTGGGTTCCCAATTAAAGCTATACCCCTTACATTTTCTTCTCCAGTATAGCATTTCATATGTTTAGAAGGAATTTTAAAAAAAAAATCAAAAGATTATTAACCAAAATACTTTTAATATTACTTTCTATCCTTATTCTTGTTCATTTATAAGAGATGGTCCTTGATAATCATACCTTTCCCTACTATTCTTACTACTGTGTGTATCCCTTTCACTCACGTTTGTTACTATTTTCCATAACTTTTGTGAGACAACCACCATACTATTCGAAAAAACTTATTTATACAAAAAAAGCCCGCTACTATTATTGTGTAGCGGACTTCTCCTCAAAAACTATTCCTTAATTCTTCAATCGTAAAAACATTGCATTAATCGCTACAATTACGGTAGACAATGACATCAAGATCGCTCCAACAGCCGGACTTAACGCGAAGCCTATTGGCGCAAGAATTCCAGCAGCTAGCGGAATAGCGATAAAATTATACCCCGCTCCCCAAAGAAGGTTTTGTTTCATTTTGCTCGTTGTTTTTTGAGCTAGTTCAATAAAAGATTCAATATCTCCTGGATCCGATTGTGTCAGAATGACATCTGCAGAATCCAAAGCCACTTGCGTTCCAGCTCCAATGGCCACGCCGACATCCGCTAACGCAAGAGAAGGTGCATCGTTTACCCCGTCTCCAACCATGATGACCGTCTTGCCTTGATTTTTCAGCGACTCCACTAGATTGTATTTGTCTTGCGGAGATTGATTAGCTTTGTAGTCGATCCCTAGTTCTTCTGCCACACCTTGAGCCGCTGTTTCATTGTCACCAGTGGCCATTAGTGGTTGAATACCGTTTTCTTTCAACACCTTGATGAGTTCTGAACTTGTCTTTTTCAGTTCATCTCCCAAAGCTACAGTCCCGATGGCTGTATCATTTTCTACCAAAATACTAAGCGTTGCACCTACAGGAATCTCTATATCTATGTCTTGACCGTAAGCTTTTTGACTGATCAATTGATAATTCTTCCCATTGGCAACACCTTCTACACCAGCGCCTGATACAACATCAATAGAATCGAATGGAATCGGTTGAATGTTTTCTTCGTTAGCAAATCCCGCAATCGATTGTGCGATGGGATGACTCGAGCCGCCTTCAATACCTGCCATTAACGCAGTGAGTTCATTTTTTGAATACTCTTCGCTTAATGCCTCTACCTTCAAAACTTTGAAATCTCCAGTTGTTAAAGTACCTGTTTTATCTAGTACCATTACATCAGCCTTTGTTGCTAATTCCAAAGCTTCACGATCTTTAACCAATAAACCACGACTCGCGCCTAAGCTGGTACTGCGAGCTACTACTAGAGGAATAGCTAAGCCTAATGCATGAGGACAGGCAATGACTAATGTCGTTACCGTAAAGAGAATAGCATTTTCTAAGTCCGCCACAAATAACCACACAATAAAAGCAATCACTGCGGCTGCTACAGCAATGTAAAACAACCATCCTGCTACTTTTTGAGCCAAATTTTCTGCTCTTGAAGGTTGGTCTTGCGCTTGTCCGATAAGCGTTTGAACTTGAGAGATAAAGGATTTATCTCCTGTTTCCTTTACTTCTACATACAAAACACTGTCGCCATTTGTGGAACCACCGATCACGGTATCTCCTTCCCCTTTTTCGACGGGTTTAGATTCCCCAGTCAGCAATGCTTCATTGACTCTGGTTGTACCGCTTTTGATGACTCCATCTGCAGGAATATTTTCAGCAGCTTGTACTCGTACAATGTCTCCTATTTTCAACTCAGACACCGAGCGCGTTTCTATTGAATCATTCTCCAGCACTACATGAGCATCTTTAGGCAACAACTCAGCCAGCGATTTCTGCGCATCTCCTGCTTCTCCTACTGCTTTCATTTCGATCCAATGACCCAACAACATAATTAAAATCAATGAAGCAAATTCAAAGAAGAAGTCCATCACATGTGTTCCGGTTACATAACGTGCCGCCACAGCATAAATACTGTACACGTAAGAGACACTTATTCCTAACGTTACTAGCGCCATCATTCCCGGAGCTCGTTGTTTAAATTCATCTACAGCCCCTTGATAAAAGGGTTTCCCTCCGTAAACGAACAAAACTGTCGCCAACACGGCTACCAAGATATCCGAGTAAGGAAATGTAAATTGCACCGGAAGCGTAATTCCCATCAGTGGAGATAAAATCATAACGACAAGTCCTATAGGTAGAGACTTCAAAAAGATTTCTTTGAAGTTTCCATGATGGTGATGGTGTCCGCCATGACCACCATGATCCATGTGGTCATGATGATCGTGTCCGCTGTGACTGTCGTGATCCATATTTTCATGATCATGATGTCCATGTTTCGTAGCAGGATTGTGGTCATCGTGTATTCCTTCTTCTAGTTGCTCTTCATGGTAAGCATGACCGACGTGCTCTTTATGTTCATTATGATGGTGTCCGCTGTGATTCATGTGTTCATGATTTTCGTGATGATGGTCGTGGTGTTGATGTTCATCGTGTTTATTTTTATCCATTCCAATCACTCCTTAATGTAATTCAAATAAGTGTTTTTGTTGGTTCTACAACATTTTGCATTGTTAAGTAAAACCTACATTTCTTTTTAATCCAAAACCTTTTAGAAACTCATTCCTAGAAATTTCTGGAGGCCTATGGGGTTGCTTATAGCCATGAAAAAGGATGCAATGTGAATTAATCCCGAGTTAAAGCTTCAGCTTTTACTCGGGGTTTGACGTTTGCAAGTCTTGAGACACGGTCTTCGGCTCAAGACGGTCCCATGGCTTCCTATAAGCAAACCCCATAGGCCGGAAGAAATTTCTTTACCAACACTAGCAATAAAGATTCCATTAAACAAAAAACGCCTATCTAGTGCTAAGCAACAGGTAAGCGTTCTATTTTCAATTAAGCGTCTAATTCTTTGATCCCTACAACTGAATAGTTTGTGTCAGCTAAAGATTCGCGTAGTTCGTCTTCATTTACTGCACCATCACTTTGAATCAGAGCACTTTTAGCTTCCAAGTTGATTACTACCTCATTTACTCCCTCAACGTCTAAAAAGTTTTGTTTGACTGCATTTGCGCAACCTTCACATTTCATGCCTTCAATCGTAATTTCTTTTCTCATCATTCATTCCCCTTTTCAAATTGTATTTGATACTAGTGTAATCTTTCTTACCACAAACTGCTATTGATTTGCAGAGGGCTTGAAGCGTTTCAAGCGCAATGCGTTCAACAATACCGATACAGAACTAAAACTCATTGCAGCTCCGGCGATCATTGGATTCAACAATGGTCCGCCGAATAAATACAAGACACCCATTGCAACTGGAATGCCCAGCGTATTGTAAGCAAATGCCCAGAAAAGATTTTCTTTGATATTCTTGATGGTGGCTTTACTTAATTCAATCGCTGTCGGCACATCCATCAAATCGCTGCGCATTAAGACAATGTCCGCTGATTCCATAGCCACGTCTGTTCCTGAACCAATCGCGATTCCAACATCCGCTTGGGCCAAAGCTGGAGCATCGTTGATACCGTCTCCTACCATCGCTACTTTTTTGCCTTCTTCTTGCAATAACTTTACTTGAGCCGCTTTGTCTTCCGGCAATACTTCACTCAACACACGGTCCACGCCGACTTGTTTGGCAATGGCTTCAGCTGTCCGTTTGTTGTCGCCCGTCATCATGACCACTTCGATGCCCATGCGGCGTAATTTGGCAATCGCTTGGGAACTGGTGCCTTTCACCGTGTCCGCAACAGCAATGATTCCCATCAAGTCATCGTTTTTCGCCACATACATTGGTGTTTTTCCTTCACTGGCTAATGCGTCTGATTGACCAGCCAATTCTGCCAACGAAATCTGCTGGTTGTCCATCATTTTTTTATTCCCCAGAGAATACACGTCACCATCGATCTGCACCACGATTCCGTGTCCAGGTATAGCGTTGAACGAGGTCGTTTTGTGCAAATGAACCCCTTTTTCTTCAGCTGCTCGAACAATAGCTGCACCTAGAGGATGTTCCGAGCCTTTTTCAGCCGATGCAGAAACGCTCAACAACTCTTCTGTTGAGATGCCATCTACGGCTAAAATATCCGTGACTTTAGGCTTTCCTTCTGTAATCGTTCCGGTTTTATCCAATACGACCGTTTGCACTTTATGAGTCGTTTCCAAAGCTCCACCACTCTTGATCAACACGCCATGTTCCGCGCCTTTACCCGTACCGACCATGATCGCAGTTGGTGTAGCTAATCCTAAAGCACATGGACAAGCAATAACCAATACCGAAATCGCAATACTCAAAGCAAAGACTCCTGACTCTCCAGCTAAGAACCAAGCGAATCCAGCTGCTACAGCCAATACCATTACAATCGGTACAAAATAACCCGATATAATATCCGCCAGTTTAGCGATCGGTGCTTTGGAACCTTGAGCGTCTTCCACTAATTTAATCACTTGAGCCAACGCGGTATCTTTTCCAACTTTAGTCGCTTTATATTGGATTGCACCATTTTTATTGATACTGGCTCCAATTACTTGATCTCCTATAACTTTTTCCACAGGCATACTTTCCCCAGTCAGCATCGCTTCATCCACAGAAGTCACGCCTTCTATAATCATGCCATCCACAGGAATTTTTTCTCCAGGTCGAACTACAATGATGTCATTGACTTGAACTTCATCAATCGACAATTCCATTTCTTTGTCGTTGCGGATTACTTTGGCCGTCTTTGGCGCTAAGCCCATCAATTTCTTAATCGCTTCAGACGTTTTTCCCTTCGAGCGGGCTTCAAAGTATTTGCCCAATGTAATCAACGTTAAAATAACCGCAGCTGATTCATAATACAAATCCATCGCCAATGCTGCATTCCCTTGCCAAATGGAAACCGTCGCTGCCAAACTGTACACAAACGCAGCACTGGTTCCTAAAGCAACAAGCGAGTCCATATTGGGGTGTCGGTTGAACAACGCTTTAAACCCAACCGTAAAAAATTTCTTCCCTAACACCATCACCGGAAGCGTCAACAGCAATTGCACCAGCGCAAAGATTCCCGGGTTGTGCATCGGATTCAACCATTCTGGTAAAGGAGCGCCCATCATATGCCCCATCGAAACGTACAACAACGGCACAGTGAACACCGCTGACAACCAAAAACGACGCCACATTTCTTTCATGTGTGCTTCTTTTTTCTCGCGGTCTTCATCTACAGCGTCCGCAGAATTGACTTCTTCATGAGCGCTATAACCCGATTTCGCAACAGCAGCCGTGATATCATTCACTGAAAGGACACTCGGGTCAAATTGAACCGTCATTTTTTCAGTAGCCAAATTAACATTTGAAAAAACTACGCCAGTTAATTTGCTGGTCGCTTTCTCCACAGTCTGTGCACAAGTGGCACAACTCATGCCTTCGATGACAAAATTCTTTCGCACACCGTCTTCAACCGCTTTGTAACCTGATTTCTCAACAGCTGATTGGATATCTGCGATAGTTGTTTTAGATTCATCAAATTGAATATTCATTTTTTCGGTCACTAAGTTGACGTTGGCTTCTTGCACCCCAGATAACTTAGAGGCCGCTTTTTCAACGGTTTGCACACAACTTGCGCAACTCATACCTTCTATTTTGAATGTTTTTTGAGCCATGTTGCTCCTCCTTTATCCATGAAAGTGTTGACACGTGCATTGCCCTGGAACACAGTCACACGCTACAACATCCACCGCTTCCGATTTTTTTTTCTTCAACAATTCTTCCAACATCGCCATATCATCGTGACTTAAAGCAGCTTCTTCCAACAGATGTGCAATCGCTTCTCCCGCTTTCCGATTGCAAATATGCGCTAAAATATCGCTAGTAGCTTCTTTGATTTCCACTTCTTCACTAATCGCCGCAGAATAAATAAATCGATTTCCCATGGCTTCCGTGGTTAAGGCGCCTTTTTTAACCAATCGGCCGATCAATGTTTTCGTGGTCGCCGGCTTCCAAGCCATCTTGTCTTGTAGGACCGCATTGATTTCTTTACTAGTCGCTTGTTTTAACGTCCACACAACACGCATGATTTCCCACTCTGCATCACTGATAGTTATTTTTTCCATTGCTTGCATGGCTCTCTTCCTTTCAACATTTTTTATTTTCGTTTACACTTGTAATCCGTCTACAATTCATAGTTTACATTTGTAATCGATATAAGTCAACCTCTTTTGCTCAATATTTTAAAAAAAGGTCTGCTGTGGTAAAATACAAACAGGTTTACAGATGCAATTTGAGAGGAGGTTTCACATGAAAGTAGGCTTTATCGGTGCTGGCAACATGACCAGTGCTATCGTAAAAGGAATGATCAAAGCACAACACCTTCCTAAAGAAAATATTTATATCTCCAATAGAAGTCCAGAAAAATTAGAGCAATTGACCAAGGAAACAGGAACTGTTGCGTGTTCCTCTAATGAAGAATTGGTGTCCAAAGTAGATGTGGTCATCTTGGCTATCAAGCCCAACTTGTTTTCAACCGTGCTACCTGAATTAAGTACCCATTTGCTTAAATACAATCCGGTAGTGGTATCCATCGCAGCTGGCGTTAGTTTAGCTCAAATGCGAGACTGGATCGGAAGCGACTCAGCCATGCGCCTCATTCGCGTGATGCCTAACTTGAATTCACAAATCGGCGAAGGAATGGCAGCTGTTTGCGGAAATGAACAGTCTACACAAGATGATGTTGAATTTGTCATCAGTATTTTCCAATCCATTGGGGAAGCGATCGTTATGAAGGAAGCTGACTTTGGTGTCTTTTCAGCCATCGCCGGCTGCTCACCAGCGTTTACGTTCTTATTTATAGATTCGCTGGCACGCGCTGCTGTCAAATACGGCATTCCAAAAGAAATGGCGACCAAAATCGCCGCTCAAGCTGTTTTAGGAAGTGGGAAAATGGTCCTAGAAAGTGGCGAAACGCCGTGGAATTTGATCGATCAAGTTTCTTCTCCAGGCGGAACGACCATTGAAGGCGTACTGGCTTTAGAAGAAAATGGCTTTATGACATCGGTTGTGAAAGCTGTGGATGCAGTTGTGGAAAAAGACACCAACATGAACTAACACATAAAGAAGTTGTCCCAATACTCGAGTATCGGGACAACTTCTTTTTATATTTTTTAACGAGCAAATAAGCAACCTAAATATAGAGTGCTTCCGGGTTGAGCTTGAATTTGGACCCCTCAGAATAATATTAGTGCTATTCGAGAATTTTCTCTGGCTCAAATGGACGCTATTCGCCTTGTTAGCGACTTTTGGCTACTTTTTCTCACCCAAATGGACGCTATTCGCCTTGTTAGCAACATTTGACTACTTTTTCTCACCCAAATGGACGCTATTTGCCATGTTAGCGCCATTTGACTACTTTTTCTCACCCAAATGGACGCTATTCGCCTTGTTAGCGACATTTGGCTACTTTTTCTCACCCTAATGGACGCTATTCGCTTTGTTAGCGTCATTTGACTACTTTTTCTCACCCAAATAGACGCTATTCGCCTTGTTAGCGACATTTGGCTACTTTTTCTCACCCAAATGGACGCTATTCGCTTTGTTAGCGCCATTTGACTACTTTTTCTCACCCAAATGGACGCTATTTGCCATGTTAGCGCCATTTGGCTACTTTTTCTCACCCAAATGGACGCTATTCGCCTTGTTAGCAACATTTGACTACTTTTTCTCACCCAAATGGACGCTATTCGCTTTGTTAGCGCCATTTGACTACTTTTTCTCACCCAAATGGACGCTATTCGCCTTGTTAGCGACATTTGGCTACTTTTTCTCACCCAAATGGACGCTATTCGCCTTGTTAGCAACATTTGACTACTTTTTCTCACCCAAATAGATGCTATTCGCCTTGTTAGCGTCATTTGACTACTTTTTCTCACCCAAATAGACGCTATTCGCCTTGTTAGCGTCATTTGACTACTTTTTCTCATCCAAATGGACGCTATTCGCCTTGTTAGCGTCATTTGACTACTTTTTCTCATCCAAATGGACGCTATTCGCTTTGTTAGCGTCATTTGACTACTTTTTCTCACCCAAAGGGTCGCTATTCGCTTTGTTAGCGTCATTTGACTACTTTTTCTCATCCAAATAGACGCTATTCGCTTTGTTAGCGACCTTTGGCTTCTTTTTCTAACTCAAATGGACGCTATTCGTCTTCTTAGCGCCCTTTGGCTACTTTTTTTAACCCAAATGAACGAATAAAAAAAATGTCCACATCGTTTACCCACTATTGTGAGGAAGTCGATGACTGAGCTCTCTTTCGATGTGATTTGTCTACATTATTGAATCTGTGAACAATTATTTCTGACTTCTCTTTAAGTTGTCCACATTTTCTTTAGAAATGTGGACAACTTAAAGACATTCTCTATTTGTTCGTTCTTTTAATACACCCTGAACACGCAAAAAAGATTCAGAAGTTTGTCTGAATCCTTTACTTTTTATTCATTTCTAAGCTGTGCTGCTTTTTCTATCAAATAAAGCAAATCGGTTTCGAATTGCACACCATATTTAGGATCTGATTTGCTGGCAACAGTTCGTTGAATCACTTTTTCTACATAAGCGACGGCTGTTTCAGTTGCTGCCTCCAAGGTTGCTTTTTGAAACAATAATCCTGCAACCACGCTGCTGAACAGGTCTCCCGTGCCATCAAAATGTCCAGGGTAAATCCGAGAAAAAGCCGTCTTTACTTGCTCATCGTGTACACTACCTGATGCTGCACCGATTTCCTGTTCACTTGGCATCACACCTGTCAGAACGACTTGCTGCCGATTCCATTCCAGCATCTTTTGTATCACTAATTCGATCTCTTGTTTCGTATGAGGCCCCTTATGATATGGCGTCTGCGTTAAATAAGCCGCTTCGGTCATATTGGGGATAACTACTGTGGATAACTGACACAATTCCCGCATTTGCTGAACATATTCTTCATCAAAACCAGGATACAATTTTCCATGATCGCCCATTACCGGATCCAGCACGATAATTGCATTATCCGTTGCAAATTCACGAATCACTCGTTTCACAATGTTCATTTGAGCATGCGATCCTAGATAACCGATCAATACCCCATCAAATGACACCCCCAGCTGTCTCCAGTGATCAAGGATGCGCTCCATTTCGCTGGTCAAATCTAAAAAAGTATAGTCTTCAAATCCCGAGCCCGTGTGAGTCGATAACAGAGCTGTCGGAAGGATACTCGTACTGTTATTCAGAATGCTTAAAATCGGTAAAGCTACATTCATCGAAATTTGACAGCTTGCAGAAATATCTTGTATCACTAACACTTTTGGCTGATTCATTTATTTCACCACTATTCCCTTGCATTCTCTCCTTATTATAACAGTTTTGTTCCTGATTTCAGCTCTCTCTTTCAAATTTTCTGAAAACTGCATTTCGTCTGCTCATCAAAAAAGGTATAATGGATTTACATTAAGGGGGAACGGAAATTGAAACATAAAACACTCACTACACAAAATGTAGTTCTTTATGCTTTATTTATTGCCATGACAGTTGTCATGACGTTGATTATTCGGATACCAATTCCTTTTGCACAAGGCTATGTCAATATTGGGGATTCTATTTTGCTACTGTCTGGGATGCTGTTTGGACCAGCCGGCGGATTTTGGATCGGTGGAATAGGAAGTGCATTGGCAGACTTATTTACGGGTTATTCATTTTATGCGCCGATTACATTCCTTGTCAAAGGAATCGAAGGCTTGTTGTGCGGTTGGATTTTCCTGAAAATGAATGCTTCAAAACCGATTGTGTCGGCGCTTATCGCCGGTATCTGGATGGCGGTCGGTTATGTCATCGGGGATTGGATCTTATTTGGACTGGCTGCTGGGATAGCCGCTTTTCCTATGAATCTGATGCAAGGAATTGTAGGCGCCATACTTGCCGTTCTATTGCACAAATTTATTGGACCGATTTTTATCAAACGAATCAATTAAAAAAATACCAGCGAGCAGTCTCGAAAACTACTCGCTGGTATTTTTTATGTGGATCTCTAAATATTCATTTTCTGCTGCTGCGTCCCTAAAGACTCTCAACAAATTTTCTCCGTATTTTCCTAGATACTTCTCAATCGCTTCTGCATCAATGATCTCAATCGTTTGTGGAGTAAAATCAGTGGTCAGACAATCTTTCAGAGCATCCAGATTCTGCCCATAATAATCCGGTAAGTTCAACTGCATCGTTAAATATTGATGCAATCTTTTTTTACTGGTCATTTCTTGGCCATCCAGAATAATTCGCTTATCCATCATCAACCTCCTAGTAAAGCTGTTCAAACGTTTCGTAGTGATCGCCCGTGTAGAAAATCAAGCCATCATTGGAAAAGACGATCCGCTCAGCTCCACGGAAACCCCCGTCATAATTGATATCCGCTTCATAATACACGCGGCCTTTTGCTTCAGGCAGCAACTCTTCATAATTGCCGAAGCGATCACCGCCGATCGACATCTGATCAGTGACTTCCCATAAATTACCTTCTGAGTTATCCCAGCCTAAAGCTTCTGCTTCTTTTTTCGTCAAATAATTGGGTGGAAGCTCTCCAAATTCATTCAGGTATGCGGCCACATCTTTTTTCGTCGAATAGGCTTGTCCTTCAACCACCGAACTATCCACTGTTTGTGATTCCATTTGCGACTCTTGAGAATCTGAATCAAACAGCGCATCAAATACGTCCATCTGCTGACCTCCAAGCAAAAGTACCAGCACACCGACAATCGTTACGATCCAATTTTTCTTTTGTTTCATCTTCTACTCCTCATTTTCTTGTTCCATTTCTTTGCGAGCTAGTTTAGCAGCTTTTTTACGCACACGCAAGCTTCTAAAAAAATCCGTCAATAATGCGGCACACTCGTCTTCTAAAAGTCCTTTTTCAATCGTTACTTGATGGTTGAACCGCTCATCTCCAAGCAAATTCATTAAAGTACCGGCTGTCCCGCCTTTAGGATCCGGAGCTCCATAGTAAAGCTCGTTGACACGCGACAAGATCATTGCTCCACTGCACATCGGACAAGGTTCCAACGTTACAAACAACTGCGTATCCTCCAAGCGCCAATTCCCCAAGCACTGATTGGCTTCCCGAATGGCAATCATTTCTGCATGAGTCGTCGCATCATGGGTCATTTCCCGCAAATTGTGACCGCGCCCAATAATCTCCCCGTTCAATACCACTACAGCCCCGATCGGCACTTCTAATTTAGCTCCAGCTTTTTTAGCCTCTTCAATAGCTTCGCGCATAAAGTATTCTTTTTCCCTACTGGTCAATTCCATATTGTGCTCCTTTTGCTCATCATTTCCTTCCCCTATGATAGCATATTCTCTCTCAAACCCTACAAAAAAATCCAAAGAGTGCTAAAATAGAGAAGAATGCTCAACTTGTTCAGCTTGACGATTTCAATGCAGAAATGAGGAACTGAAGTGAACTTTAAAGAACTAAAAAACTTGTATCCAGAAGCTGTTTTAACCGAATACAACACCTCTGGGAAGCAGTACATAGCTTTTCCTTATCAAGATCAATGGATTCAATTTGAACGTTACCAAAAAAGCGATACTGAATTGGCCTTGATTCAATATGCGCTCAACCAAAAGCCTATTCCCTTTAAAACGAAAAAAATGTCCAAATGGCATACTTTTTTAGTTAATGGGTCCTTTGCTTTGCCTAAAGAAGAAGGCTTCTATCGCATTATCCAATTTGAGATCATTAAGAAGGATGCTGCTTTTGAACGCGGACTTTGGCTAAAAGCCTTCAAAAGTTTATTTTCAGGCATAGAGGATACTTTTTTCCTAACAGAAAATAAAGGTATTCTCATCCAAGGAAAACAGCCTGATTTATTGAGCAGCGAAGAAATGGCCGGCATTATTCGCACCTTAGACGATGATTTTTCAATTAAGACTGTGTATTATATGGGGCAATTTTGGCCAATAACTGCTGCTTTGCCCAATATATTTAAAGAAGAACAGCATATTTTTGAAGCTCAAAAAAATCAAAAGACCCAAGTTTTTGATTTGCCCTCAGTTGCTTTACATTATTATACGGCGGAAGCTATTTCACAAAGCCCATTGATGCAGCAAATGAAAACTCAGTATGTAATGGATAACGAACTGAAGGAATTGATCTTAGCAATGTGGAAAAGCCAAGGCAACATATCTGTAGCCGCAAAATCCCTTTATATCCACCGCAACACACTGCAATACCGAATCGATCGTTTTCATGAAACAAGCGGTCTATCGTTGCGTGATATGGATGACTTGCTGTTGTGTTATTTATTGACGCTGGACTAAAAAAACCTTCTTGTAAAAGGCAATCTTTTACGAGAAGGTTTTTATGCGTTTTATTTTTTTACTTTATCTACAAAGGTATCTTTTTTATCCGATAACAGATCGGTAAATTCTGTTGTCGCTTCTTTCAATTGATGTGTATAATCGCTGACACTTCCGCGTAAATGACTAACTTTATCCACAACGTTGAGTAAGTTGATCACTTCCTCATCAGATAAGTTTTCCACAACTTTCATAGCTTTTTCATTGCCATGCAGTTTATCTTTCACAAAGTATTTCGCTCTTTTGCGGTTAATCATGCTTTCAGCTTTTTCCATTGCTTTGTCTGAAGTCACCATGTATGCTGCTCCAATAGCTACAGCAGCTCCAACACCTAATAAAATATTTCTTGTTGTGTTTTTCATAGAAATTCACTTCCCTCTTCGTATTTTTCTCTATTTCATCATATCAGAAATAAATTTCAATCACGAATAAAAACGCCTACCAGAATTTAAAATTCTGATAGACGTTTCTTGTTGGTTAGCTTAATTGACAGAAGCTGTTTCCTTTTCCGCCTTAGCATCTTTTTCTAACTTTTTAGGTTCCCGAACCGTAAAACGGATTGTTCCTTTTTGAGCACCAATGGTGATGTTATCCCCAATTTTCACTCTTCCGCTCAACAACTCTTCACTTAAAAGATCTTCAATTTTCTTTTGAATAGCTCTGCGTAATGGACGTGCACCATATTCAGGATCGAATCCCTCTTTAGAAATCACATCGATGGCAGCTGGTGTGATTTTTGCATGGATGTCCATATCAGCTAATCGTTTGACGATTGTTTGCGACATCAATTTAACGATCTCATTCAATTCAGTTTTCTCTAATGAATGGAAGACGATTGTTTCATCTAAACGGTTGATGAACTCAGGACGAAAAGCATTTTTCAACTCTTCTTTAATGCGTTTTTCCATCATGTTGTGATCATGTTTCGTATCTTTTACAGTAAAACCAACTGATTTTTCATCTCGTAAAGCCGTTGCTCCTAGATTGGAAGTCATGATCATGATTGTGTTTTTGAAGTCTACTTTACGACCTTTTCCATCTGTCAAATGACCATCGTCCAATACTTGCAATAGAATATTAAAGACATCCGGATGAGCTTTCTCTACTTCATCCAGCAAGATAACAGAATAAGGTTTTTGACGGACTTTTTCTGTCAATTGCCCACCTTCATCATATCCTACATAACCTGGAGGAGAACCGACTAATCGACTGGTACTGAATTTTTCCATGTATTCAGACATATCCACACGAATCAACGCTTCTTCATTTCCAAACATCGCTTCACTCAAAGCTTTAGCCAATTCCGTTTTCCCAACTCCAGTAGGTCCTAAGAACATGAATGAACCGATTGGACGATTCGGATCTTTCAAACCACTTCTTGCACGGCGAATCGCTTTTGAGACCGCTACAACGGCTTCATTTTGACCAATGACTCGTTTATGCAGCACATCTTCCATCTTCAATAAACGATCCGATTCTTTTTGTTCCATTTGTTGCACAGGAATACTTGTCCACAATGCCACAACTTCAGCAATATCGTGTTCAGTAACTTCTAGTTCATTTGGCGTTTCTTTCTTCTCTTGTTTTCTCAATAATGTTTCAATTTTTTTACGCTGTTTCATTTCCTGCGTTCGAATAAGACCCGCTTTTTCGAAATCTTGATTTTGAATCGCTGCTTCTTTGTCTTCAATCAATGTTTCCAACTCTTCCATCGCTGCTGCAACTGGCGTTGGTTTTCCAGTAACATCGATACGTACTTTAGAAGCTGCTTCATCTATCAGGTCAATCGCTTTATCCGGCAATTGTCTAGATGTGATATAACGATTAGATAATTTGACCGCTGCATGAATTGCTTCATCCGTAATTTTTACTCCATGATGATCTTCATAACGTGAACGCAGACCATATAAGATTTCTTCTGTTTCATCTTCATTTGGCGGATCAATGTGGATTGGTGCAAAACGTCTCTCCAAAGCCGCATCTTTTTCGATGTGTTTTTGGTATTCGTCTAATGTTGTTGCCCCGATCGTTTGCAATTCTCCACGCGCAAGTGCTGGTTTCAGAATATTCGAAGCGTCAATAGCCCCTTCTGCTCCGCCTGCTCCAATTAACGTATGCAATTCATCAATAAAGAGAATCACTTCTCCATCTTGATAGATTTCTTCAATAATTTTCTTCATGCGCTCTTCAAATTCACCACGGTATTTCGTTCCCGCAACCAATGATCCCATATCCAGCATCATCAAGCGTTTATTTGTAAGAGTAGAAGGTACTTCTCCATCTATGATCCGCTGTGCCAAGCCTTCAGCAATGGCTGTTTTACCTACCCCGGGTTCTCCAACCAATACCGGATTATTTTTAGTTCGACGGCTTAAGATCTGTACGATTCGTTGAACTTCTTTTTGACGGCCTACAACAGGATCCATTTTGCCTTCTTTAGCTTGAGCGGTTAAATCTCTAGCTAATGAATCCAGTGTGGGCGTTCCCGCAGTGGGCTGCTTTGTTGCAGGTCTTTGACGTTTGCTGTTCTTCACTTGGCCTTGTCCGACTTTTTTCAAGACTACTTGACGCGCCTTATTCAAGCTCACATCTAAATTAGCTAAAATTTTAGAAGATAAAATATCTTCTTCACGCAATAAGCCAAGCAGCAAATGCTCTGTCCCGACTAATTTTGCCCCCATGCGTCTAGATTCATCAGTCGCATACGTAATAGCTTGTTTTGCTCGAGGAGAATGAGGTAAAACAGCTTGTTTTGAAATGTATTTCATTGTTCCATATCCCGTAAAATGTTCAATTTCCTCACGAATATCTTGCTCGGTGATTGAAAACTGACGGAGTGTTTTACCTGCAATACCTTCTTGCTCTTTGACAATCCCCAGTAAGATATGCTCAGTACCTACAGAATGATGGCGAAATGCTTTTGCCTCTTCTTGAGCGATCTCTAACACGGCTTGTGCTTTTTCAGTAAATAATTCGTTCATTTTCTCGCCTCCACATTATCATTATTCGTATCTCAAATTGTTCAGGCAAGAATTTAATATACGTGCCCTTACTTCTTTAGCCACTTTAGTTTCCAGTCCCAATACTGTTTTTTCCATTGCAGCCATCAAAATGACGGCTTCTCTTTTACTCAAGAAATCATCGTCATATAACTTTTGTACAATTGCATAAGCATCATTTTGCGAAATACTATTGCCCACTATTTCTATTATTGTATCTAACATCTCAGATTCGTCCAACAATTTAACTTTGATAATCCGAATGTAACCACCACCGCCGCGCTTACTTTCCACTAAATAACCTTTTTGCACAGTGAAACGCGTGTTGATCACATAATTGATTTGAGAAGGAACACAATTAAATAAATCAGCC
Organism: Desemzia sp. FAM 23990; assembly: GCF_045528485.1. Classification (NCBI taxonomy): domain Bacteria; kingdom Bacillati; phylum Bacillota; class Bacilli; order Lactobacillales; family Carnobacteriaceae; genus Desemzia; species Desemzia sp. FAM 23990. The sequence goes on along the minus strand of NZ_JBGQQW010000009.1, from coordinate 778 downwards.
ATTTCGCTACGTCTGATTTCAACTTGATCTGAGTGTCCTAACACCTTTTTCAAATAAGCTTCAATAATATCTGACATATTTTTATTTTCCATGTGCTGTTTGTTATTAAAAACCATTGATGATTGGTGTCTAAGTATCATACACTTTTTCGCTACTCATGCCAACATCAACTTTTTAATAACCCTCCTTTTCTTTCAGCCTTCATATAAGGCCACTTTCCTAACAAAGGGTCTATACTCCTTTGACTAATCCTGACTATTATTATACTGGAAAAAACTCCATTTGAACAGTCCCTCTTCTTAATAGAACCAACGTTTGTCTAACTTCTCTATAAACAGTCCTAAAAGCAACTACTAGAGTTCCATAAATAAAGATCATGAGAAGTAGAATACTTGAATCATTCTGATGCTAGTACCAATCCGGAAGGTATACCGCACAGAATCCAGCAACTTATCTTCCCGTTCTATTATATAGAAGAAACATGCACTGATTATATCATCCAAGCCATCCATAATACAAAAAAAGCGAGACAGCTAGTTGCTGATCTCACTTTTGGATACTCTATTTTTTATCGGGAATACAGGATTCGAACCTGCGACCCCTTGGTCCCAAACCAAGTGCTCTACCAAGCTGAGCTAATTCCCGTATACATTAGTAAAAACTCTTTAAAAGAGATGCACCCAGCAAGAGTCGAACTTGCAACCGCTTGATTCGTAGTCAAGTACTCTATCCAATTGAGCTATGGGTGCTAATAATGGTGCCGAGGGCCGGAATCGAA